>DAOSLL010000212.1:0-6570 GCA_035368905.1 Rhodoferax sp. | reverse complement strand
CCTGGCCAAGAAACCGCCTGAATAACGGGGAGAACTTGGCACTGTCCAGCTGTTAGAGATTAAAAGCCAAAGGCAGCATCATGCCATTCATTGCCGCTCCGACAGGCCAACCGGCTGCACTGGACGTTGAGCCTTGCTGATCCGGGCGGAAATGGTTTGGCGCAAGGGCGCTGCCGGGTACGCCCTTCTTGCCGGGCTTTGATCAAGCCACCGCGTTGTCAGTCGCGCCGAAACGCGATCACATGGTCCGCTGACAGCCTGATGCCAATTTTTTCACCAATGGCGTGGTTGTGGTGCGAGGGCACCAGCGAGAGCGCCCGCTGGCCACTGGGCAGCTTCAGGGTGTAGAGGAACTCGGCACCGCGAAATGCCTTGTTCTCCACCTCGGCCTGCAGCGGGCTGTCGTCGTCATGCACGATGTCGTCCGGGCGCAGCAGCACGTCGACACCGCAACTGCGCGGGCAAGCCTGACAACCGCCGCTGCTGCAGTCCACTGGAATCTGGCCATCGAGCACGCCCAGTTCGGTGCGCACCTGCCGACTGTTGAGCACATCGCCGGACAGCATGACACCCTGGCCGACAAAGTCCGCCACAAAGCGATTGGCCGGGCGGTGGTACAGGTTGTAAGGCGTGTCCCACTGCTGGATGCGGCCCTGGTGCATCACGCCAACCCGGTCGGCCAGCGCAAACGCCTCGTGCTGGTCGTGCGTGACGATCAACGCCGTGGTGGCTTCGCGCTTCAGAATGTCGCGCACCTCGATCGACAGGCGTTCGCGCAGTTCCACGTCCAGGTTGGAAAACGGCTCATCCATCAGGATCAGCCGGGGCCGCGGTGCCAGCGCCCGTGCCAGTGCCACCCGCTGCTGCTGGCCGCCCGAGAGCTGGTGCGGGTATTTGAGCGCGTGCTGGGCCAGGCCGACCAGCCCGAGCAGTTCGTCCACCCGCGCCTTGGCCGCTGGCTGGTTGCGCTGTGGCAGGCCAAAACCGACATTGCCAGCAACCGTCAGGTGAGGAAACAGCGCGTAATCCTGAAACACCATGCCAATGCGGCGCTTTTCCGCAGCCAGCGTCAGGCCAGGGCGGCTGACCGTCGCTGCAGCGATGCAGATTGAGCCGCTTTGCACCGGCTCAAAACCGGCAATACAGCGCAGCGCGGTGGTTTTGCCGCAGCCCGATGGCCCCAGCAGGCAGCCAATTTCGCCCCGGGCCAAATGAAAGCTCAGGCTGCTGATGATCTGCCGCGTGCCATACGACTGCGAAACCGCGTCCAGTACCAGTTCATCCATGCTTGGGTCCTTCGTGGTGCGCCGCACCGTTGCGCCAGGTCAGCAAAAGGATCGGGATGATACCGGTCAGCACGATGGCCAGCGATGGCAGCGCGGCGCGTTCCCACTCGCCCTCGGAGGTCATCTCGAACACCCGCACCGCCAGCGTGTCCCAGCCAAACGGGCGCGTCATCAGGGTGATCGGCATTTCTTTCATGATGTCCACAAAGGTCAGTGCAGCGGCGGTTTGCAGGCTCAGGCGCAGCATCGGCAAATGCACCCGCCCGAGCAGGTGCGCGCTGCTGCAGCCCAGGCTGCGTGCGGCCTCGTCCACATTGCGGGTGATGCGCTGCAGGCCGCTGTCAATCGGGCCAAAGCCAACGGCCAGAAAGCGCACCAGGTAGGCCAACAGCATCACCAGCAGCGTGCCCTTGAGAACCTCGGTGCCGGCAAAGCCGAACCAGGCACGCCCGGCATCCATCAGCAGGTTGTCAAGTGCTGCCACCGGTATGAACAGGCCGACCGCCAGCACCGCCCCCGGAAACGCGTAGCCGAGCGTGGCGATGCGTTGCGCCCAGACCATGCCGGTGCCAGCCCGCTGCCGTCCGGCATACGCCAGCAACAACCCAACCGCTACAACAAGCATAGCTCCCAGCGCAGACAGCATAAGGGAGTGAAGGGTAAAAGACCAATAACGCGCATCCAGATCGCGAGCTGCCGTGTGCCAGGTCCACAGCAGCAGTCGCCCAACCGGGATGACAAACGCCAGCAGCAGCACCGCCCCCGCGTAGCCAAAAGCCAGCCAGCCCTGCTGGCGCGTGAGGGTAATGCGCCGCGAGGCTGAAGCGCGCCCGACCGCGCCAAAGCGCATTTGCGCGCGCGAGCGCTGTTCGATCACCACCGCAATCAGCACAAACATGATCAGCACCGAGGCCAGTTGCGCCGCCGCAGGCAGAGAAAACAGGCTGTACCAGGCTTTGTAAATGGCGGTGGTGAAGGTGTCGTAGTTGAACACCGCCACGGTGCCAAAGTCGGCCAGGGTTTCCATCAGCGCCAGCATCACCCCGGCGGCAATCCACGGCCGCGCCATCGGCAGCGCCACCTTGAAAAAACCGCGTGGTCGTGACAAACCCAGCGACTGCGCTGCCTCCAGCGCCATCGCGCCCTGCGTGGCAAAGGCGTTTTTGGCAATCAGATAGACATACGGGTACAGCGCCAGCGACATCACGGCGATCACGCCAGCGCGTGAGCGCACCTCGGGCAGGCCGGTAATGCCCCAGCCGTTGCGCAGCCAGCTTTGCAGCGGCCCGCTGAAGTCGAGCAGGTCAATCGCCACAAACGCGGTGACATAGGCTGGCAAGGCCAGCGGCAGCAGCAGCGCCCAGTCGAGCACCCGGCGGCCAGGAAACTCACACATCGCCACCAGCCAGGCCAGCGACACCCCCAGCACGCTGACCCCCAGCCCGACCCCGAGCAAAAGCCAGAAGGTGTTGACGAGCAGTTCTGGCAAGACAAATTCGCCCAGGTGGGCCAACGTGGTGCGGTCAAGCTGGGTGAACGACGAGAAGCTGACCAGCACCGGCACCAGCACCAGGGCGGCCACCGCCCAGGACAGCAGCCGCCAGCCGTCTGGCCGCCAGCGCGCCGTCACGCTGCTGCCCCAGGCTCAGGGGGGCCGCGCCAGCCGCGCCAGCCGCTGTGGCTGGGGGTGGCTGATGGGCTGGGGCGTGAATTCATGGGGGTCAAGTATCGCTGCCGGGTAAGCTTTTGCGCTCCTGGATAAGCCACACCTTGCGTTACAGGCAACATTCTGGCCGGCATGACCCGTGTCAACTTTCAGCGGCTCGTGGCGCAGAGTTGAGCCAACACGACCCTTTTTTGTGAAACGCTATCGGGAACATTGCTGACCATGCACAGACAAAGCGAACGCGCCGACAGCCTCCCCCAAGCGCACTCGTGCCCGAGCCAAGCTGGGCGAGCGTTCTGCGGCGCGCTGCGGACTCCATTCGTTGTTGACCCATGTGGACAGGCGGGCGTTGTAGCCCAAACCTTGCGCCAAATTTCCGTCAGTGGTTCTCAACAAGTCCAGCCTGATTGGTCGCGGCGCGCCTTTCGCGAGTCGCAACAAAGACTGCTTGGGGTCCACCAGTTCATCAGGCTTGGCAGGCAAGACCCCATTGGCACCAAGCAGCACCCGCAGCGCAACATGATCTGCCAGCACCCAAGACTCGATTTCACGAACTGCAATTCTGAGCAGCAGATTCGGTGGCGACTCGGTGACCAACCATTGATCACGAAACTCGACCAGACAATTCGCGCGATCCAGGTCGGTCAACACCAGCATCACCTGGTGTTGCGCCATTTGGTACCAACTGGCCATTTTGGAGCGCAAGTAGCCGTTGCCCCTTTGGCCCAATTTGAAAGTGACTTGGTGCGGTGTTGGAATGTCAGAAATCAGGCGCAGTGCAATCGCCTCGCTGAGTTGATCTTCCGTTGCAATCGCAATCGGTGTCATTGCCACAAACCCAACTGCGACACCATGGCTGGCCGCGTCTTGGGCAACACGACTTCGGCAACACTCAACCCGGCTCCAAGGGCTTGGCGCTCGCTGTTGTCCAACGGCCGCCCGGTAGTGCCTTGCTTGCCGGTTTCCAGAATCACCACACCCCGCCCATCAATGCCGGGATTGCTCAGAAGTGCATCGCTGTGCGTCGTCAAAATCACCTGCCGTTTGGTCTTGCGGTCACGCTGCAAGCGGTCAACGATGAGCGGAATTTCTTTCACGATGGCATCGTTGAGCGAAATTTCCGGCTCCTCCAGCAACAACATGGAGCTGCCTTCCAGCAACGCCCACAACAGACCAAACAAGCGCAGCGTCCCGTCGGAAAAATGTTCCTCAGACTGCCACCCTGCATTGGGGCGATGGTGGGCATAGCGAGCCTCCAGGTGCGGGTGGCCCATGTCGTCCTTGCTAAAACGCAAATCCTCGAATTGCGGCACCGCCAAAGACAAGGCTTTTGAAATCTTGGCCAGACGCGAGTTTCTGGTTTTCTCTGGTGTCTTGGACAAACGTTCCAAAAAGCCTTGGCCAAAAGGATCATCCGTGAGCCGATGTCCGCCAATCTTTTCGCCGAAGCGCAACAACTGCGGCACCAGATGCAAGTATGTGATGTCATTCAAAAAATCAGCGATTTCGCGAAACTTGATGTTGGTCTGAATTTGCTCCAGATGGGTTTGGGTGCGCAGCAACACGTCGGCATCGTCCTTGAGGTCTGGTCGATTCAACAACAGCGTGCCGTCTTTCCAAACCTGTTCGCGCGAAACCAGCAAGCGCTGGGCGCCCTTGCCCTCTGGCTTGAAAGCCAGCACGTAACGCCAGACAAAAGGTTGATCCAGATCCTGACTGAGTTCAATGTCAATTTCCACCTCGGGGTCACGCCGGGCATGAAGACAGCGCACCTTTGAGATGCCGCCCCGCTCTGCAATGGCCGCCTGCAAGCCGCCACCCTTGGTTTTGCTGACATCACGCAGAAATCGCAACGCATCCAATAAATTGGACTTGCCAGACGCATTGGCCCCCAGCACATAGGACACATCGCGCAGGGGCAAATCCAGCGCCTGGAAGTTGCGCCAGTTTTTTAATCGGATGTTGCTGATGAGCATGGTGTGGCCTTGGGCGGGTGAAGGGGACTAACCGGCATTTTCTATCAGCGCCTCGGCCAGATGGGCTTGGCTGGCTTGGCTGGCTTTGCTGGTGACCAGGCGCTAGTACAAATCAGAGCACAGGTGACCCAGGGATGCGACTCGGCAATACTGACACAATGTTCTGCCCAACGCTTGCCCACAGGCAACTCGGGATCACCGAAGTCATTTGTTTTTGGCAAATGGAAAACAACTCGTTATCCAGGTTATTGATTTAAAACGATTTTTGGTCATTTTTTGGCGTTGCAATCTGCCAAGACAAATAACAAACCACGCTCTGCTTTGGTGCCTTCGTCAGCCCAAGTAGGCCTTCGACAATGACTTCACCGACCATTCCCAGGAGGTTCGTGTCGCAGTCGCCGAGCGACCGGGCGAGTGCCGCAATTCCGGGACGGGCGATACCAGCCGCAGGCCGTGCGCAGGAATACAAATGCCAAAGCCCGGCGGCGGCAAGCGCATGCTGGGCATAGCCACTGTCATGGACCGGGTGATACAGCAAGGCACAGCCCAAATGCTCACGCCGATATTCGACCCGACGTTCTCGCAGTTGAGTTTCGGTATCCGACCAGGTCGCAATGCACACCAGGCAATCAGGCAGGTGCAGGCGCTGGGGCGTTGCCATGGAATACCCTTTGCTCTGTGGCCCGCAGAACTGGGGTCAGAGCCCCATTCGGGGACGCACGGGTGCCACGTTTGAGCAAGTTGGGCCGAATGGGGATCCGACCCCAAATCTGCTACTGCGCGGGGCCGCTTGGCACCGGGTCAAAATGCGGCGTGCGATTTACCTTCCTTCAAGTGATAGCAATGATTTTGATAGCTGGTAGCGCAATGCCATCAAGCGCTAGACAGCGATTTGGCAATATGTCCTACAACTCATCGCGCAGCAGCACGTCGCCGGTCATACCCTTGGCATCTGCGGCCCAGTTGCGCCAGCGCATCGATTCGGGAATCGGGCTGGCGCAATGGTCGCGGGCGAGTCGGGACGTTTCTTCGAGCCCGTCAAGCACTTTCAGTAACAAGAGCCTGGTGAGCAGCGAAGAGCGCTGCGCGTCGCCGTCAATGCCGCTGTCTTGCCGCATCAGGTACTGGATGGATTTGATGACGCTTGAGAGCTTGGACCTGGGGTTTGGCTTACATGAGAAATTGGGCTCTAGCCCATATAGAACGTGCGCTACAAGCTACAACATACGTAGCGTTTCGTGGCAGCCAAGGCTCACTCGTCCAGCCAATCGAGCTGCGGCCCTGCTGGTGGCCAGGTGCCTGCACTGACGCGCTCGGCATACCAGCGCAGCATGGCCGCGTCCGCCACGGCGTATTCGCTGCGGGCAGATTTCCAGATCAGGCTGGGCTGGCGAGCGCGCAGGCTCTCCAGCGCTTTTTGGGCTTTGGCCACGCTCACCTTGTCGCCGGTTTTGTCGTTGTAGAACTGCAGCGCCTCGGCATCGTAGGGCCGAAAGCGGGTGCCCAGCTCCAGCATGCGCCACAACACCGCTTGTTCCAGAGACTTCAAGGCGGTGAAATCACTGGCCATCTGGGCCTCGTCGTTGTGCTGTTGCGCCAGCGCTTTGGCCAGCATGGCCTCTTCAAACCGGCCGGTGTGGGT
>DAOSLL010000211.1:2677-6590 GCA_035368905.1 Rhodoferax sp. | reverse complement strand
AAGCGGGCCGGCAAGAACCGGGTGCTGGGTGCCTGAAGCAGCTTTGACGCATAACTCCTCTGATTTTGGGACAGGCTGCTGTTTGCTGTGAGCCCGCTGCGACGCAAAACACCAGATGGTCACGCCAATCCAGGCGGCTATCAGCCTGTCGTGATTGACATATGCCAGCCGTTCAAGCTCAGACCGCGCTGGACAAGGCTCAAAAGTCTGTACCGACTTGTCAGTCATGTAAAATGGCAACGCAGCCGATTTAGCTCAGTTGGTAGAGCAACCGCCTTGTAAGCGGTAGGTCAACAGTTCGAATCCGTTAATCGGCACCATCAGACAGTCCAAAGGCCTCCAAGTAGCGATACTGGGAGGCTTTTTCGTTGATAAATCAGCTAGTTGCAGTACCGCGGGGTAGGCAGGCCGCTTTTGATGGACAAACCAATGCGGGGTCACAAATGGGGGGTCGTATGGAGGTTTTCGAGCAACGTGGGGGTACGAATCCCGTTTCAATTGGAAAACCGGTGAGCTGCCCACCCCCCGCTTTGAGCTCACACCTCGTTGTGACATGGCTCCCTGGGGTTTGGGTGGGGGCTGTCCTTCATAATGGCTGACTGCCGACCGGCACGCCCCAAAAACTGAATCAGAGCATGCTTCCACCCGTCAACACCCTGGACCTGACAGGTGACCCACTCCGATCCATGGCGACAGCCCCAAAGTGGCATCCGCAGGCAACAAATGGACCCGCTGCGGTGCTTGGCCTGATGATGTTTTTGCTGCCCACTTTGGGCGTGCCCCACGAGTTGATGCTGCAAGACACCTTGAAGTCGGCGATTGTGGCATTTGGCGTGCTGCTGGCGGCGCTGCTGTTTTTCTGGCAACAGCGCCATCGCACCGAGCCGATGCGCTGGCACGGACTGGTGTGGCTGCCGCTGGTTCTGCTGCTTTACGCGCTGGGCAGCATGGTCTGGTCACACAGCTATCTGGCCGGTGTCGAGGCGATTCGGTGGTTCGTTTTGAGCTTGCTGCTTTGGGTCGGTCAAAACACCCTGACACGGCTAAACCTGCCGCTGCTGTTGTGGGGTGTTCACTGGGGTGCGGTGCTGGCTTCAGTATGGGCGGCGTTGCAGTTCTGGCTGGATATCCGACTCTTTCCGCAGGGGGCAAGCCCGGCATCGACCTTCATCAACCGCAATTTTTTTGCCGAATACGCCGTTTGCGCACTGCCTTTTTCGGTTTACCTGCTGGCCACCTTGGGCAGGCCACGCTGGCTAATTTGGCAGGCCATGACAGTTGGGTTCATTGCCGTGGCGATCATGATGACCGGCACCCGTTCTGCCTTGCTGGCCCTGCTGCTGCAGTGCGTGGTTTTCGCCATCATTGGGTTCAGGTACCGCCAGCAATTGGGCATTGGCCAATGGAGCCGGTCCAGGCAAGTGCAAGTCGGGCTGGTGCTGATGTTGACAGTGCTGGGACTGGGTTCAATACCCAGCGGCAATGCCAGAATCTTGACGGAACACTCGGGCAGCGCGGCCTTGCAGCGTGGCTACCTGCGCGTCTCTTCCATGGTGAATGCCAAGGCGTACACCGAAGGATCATTCTCCATCCGGGCAGTGCTGTGGAAGGCAAGCGCCCGCATGATGCTGGCCCACCCACTGACCGGTGTCGGCGCTGGGGCCTGGGAGGTGCAAATCCCGCTCTACCAGGGCGCGGCCCATTCCCTGGAAGCCGACTATTTTGCCCATAACGAGTTTTTGCAACTACTCAGCGAATACGGTTGTGTGGTGGGAGGTTTGTTTCTGGCCGTCCTGTTCGCCTACTTGCTGCAGGCGGCCAGCAAGACCTGGAGTTTGGCAGGGGCGGATGTGGAGCAGGCCCCCTTGCGCGGCATGGTCCTTGGCAGCCTGCTGACGCTGTTGATCGTCAGCAGTGCCGGGTTTGCCTGGCATCTGGCGGCAACCGGCGCTCTTTTTGCGTTGTGCCTGGCGATTTTGGCAGCATCTGACGCACAGTTGGCCTTTCCTGGCAGCTTCTTTGCGGCAACGCTGCGATGGCATCCCAATTGGTCATTGGCGATGCTGTGCGGACTGGCTGGCTGCACGCTGCTGGCGGCCTTTGTGACCCATCAGGCGGCCTGCGCTGAACGCAGCCTGGTGCAAGCCATCGTGCTGGCAGACTCACTGCGCCACCCGCATGCCGACGATGCCTCAATCATTGATCGCAGAACGCGGGCACTTGAAGCCGTCCGCGCGGGCATTGCCATTAACCCGCATTACCGCAAACTCACCGCCGAAGTGGCAGAACCCTTTGCGGCTGGCGGTGACTGGGCCAATGCGGTGTGGATTCTGGCATCTGTCGCTGCGTCGCGGCCTCATGTGTACGCCATCTGGAGCGGTCTGGCGACAGGCTACGCTCAGCTTGGCCGACACGATCAGGCAAGACAGGCGTTCGTGCAGGTGCAGCGACTCAAACCTGATGCCATCAGCACGCTTACCCTGGAGCTGATTTTGCTTGCCAGCCAAGGTCAGACTGATAAGGCCACTGAATTGATCAACAGCCACTTCGATCAGGGCCGGTTTGACTACGACATGGTTCAGTCTGGCTATGCCTTGGGCTATCAAACCGGCAACTGGTCGCTTGCCATCCGGGCTTTGACGCTGCGCATGACCACCTGGCCAGAACATGCGCCCGATGCATTCTTCAGACTGGGCCAACTCTACAGCAGCCCATCCTTGCATGACGATGCAAAGGCGCTTGCCGCTTTCCGGCTGGGTTTGGCCGCTGTACCGGCGGCACAAAAAGACAATTACCGCAGCCAGGTGCCGGCAAAATTCCGCTCGCAGATGTAGAAAAACCGTTCATCAGGAACGGCTTTTCTGGCAGACGGATGTAAAGGTCAGGGGATGCCAATTGCAGTGAAAGTCGCAGTGGTGCTGGGTGGCCCAGCGTTGGTCAGCGTGCAAGTGACTGACGCACCAGCGTTTACAACCCCGGCAGTGATGGTGTATCCGCTCGGTAAACCGCCTTGCATGATGGTGCTGCTGCCTACATCAGTGCAGTTGGCAACAGCAGCGCCTTTACTGGTGCTGACATTTCTTGCCGCATAGTTGATGGCTGCGGCTGATGACAGTGCACCCGCCACACCTTGCGTCGCAGCAGCCACCGCGTCACCCTTCAAGTCGACAAACTTGGGCAAGGCGACCGCCGCAAGCACACCCAAAATCACAATCACCATCACCAGTTCAATCAATGTAAAGCCGCGTTGCACCCGTTTCATGTTGTCCACCTTGGTAACAAAACTCGAACAAAAAGCCAGACCATAAATCCTGCACTTCAAAATAAGTAGCAGCGTCTCGATTCTAGTACGCACTCTCCTGGCCGTGCCCGATATATCAGTCCAGCATTTGATCCTGCCAAAGATAGTTTTCCCGGGCCGTGAGTTGCAACGGACCGGGCGCGCCGCTGATCAAATACCAGGCCATCGGCTCGCCGCTGGGGCTGTTGAGCCAAAGGTCGTCCAGCGGACGGTAACCAACGCAGGGGCAAACCGGGTCGTAAACCCAGCTCCCAGGTGGCACGACCAGCGCCCTACGTGCATTGACAATGCCGATGTAGTTGGCCGGACGGTATTGCAACAGGTCAAATGGACTGCGTGGCTCACTGGTAGCAGACAGCCCGCCGTTTGCCGCCAGACTGTGCTGCAAATGTTCAATGACCAGCGCCGTGCGCAGGGCTCCCAGGGTGGTGCGCACCGCCGCCTGCTCGCTTTGCCCTTGCACCGCCCGCATGTGCCGCACAAAAACCACCGCCAGCACCAGGATCACCGCTGCAACCAAGGCCCACTCAAAGGCCCTTCGCCAGTTGGACAATCCCAAGGGTTGCCGAAGGCTTTGCATGCTGGTCAAGCGCCGCCCTTGCCCATGGCCAC
>DAOSLL010000211.1:0-2667 GCA_035368905.1 Rhodoferax sp. | reverse complement strand
CACGGGTTCCCCCATGTCGAAGACGAAGATCTCGCCACCCTTGCCCATGGCCGCCTGACCCATGCTCCACAAGGGCAAAAACACCCCCAGCGCCAGCAGTAATACCAAGGCCCCGATGATGGCCAGCAAAATCGGCTCAATCGCCGCCGACAGGCCCCTGATGTTGTAGTCGGTTTCTCGCTCATACATACCGGCAATCTCGAACAACAGGTTGTCAAGTTCGCCGGTTTCTTCGCCGACCGAGATCATTTGCAGCACCACCGGGGTGAACACGCCGGTGGCCGCGGCGCAGCGCGAAATGCTCTCGCCACGCTCAATGCCGTCGCGCATTTGCTCAATGCGGCTGCCAATAAAGGCGTTATCCACAGTTTGCGCCACCACCGTGAGCGCCTGCACCAGCGGCACGCCACTTTGGATCGACAGGGCAAAGCTGCGGGCAAAACGCGCCAGCGTGGCTTTGAGAATGATTTCACCCACGATTGGCAGCTTGAGCTTGCGCGCATCCCAGTTGTAGCGACCGGCAGGGGTGCGCACGTAACCTCGCACCAGCATGCCAAGCCCGACAACGGCGGCAATCAGCAACGGCCACCAGTTGATCATCCAGGCAGAAAAACCCAGCAAACCTCTGGTGATAAGCGGCAATTCGGCGTTAAAGCCGGCAAACACCTTGGCAAACACCGGAATCACAAAAATATTCAGGATGACCACTGCCACTGCCATGGCGATCATCACGAACATCGGGTAACGCATGGCCTGCTTGATTCGCTCACGCACGTCGCGCTCAAATTCCATGTGCTCGTTGAGCCGCAGAAATACTTCGGTCAAACGCCCGGTCATCTCGCCCACACGGATCATTGACACGTAAAACGCGCCAAACACGCCGGGATGACGCGCCAGCGCGGCAGACAGTTCCCGCCCCTGGTCCAGGCTGGCGCGAATGTCTTTGAGCAATGCCACCATGGCGGGTTTGGTGCTGGATGCCTCGAGCCCGGCAAAGGCTCGCAAAATTGGTACCCCTGCCTTGTTCAGCGTGTACATCTGACGCGAAA
This sequence comes from Rhodoferax sp., assembly GCA_035368905.1. GTDB lineage: Bacteria > Pseudomonadota > Gammaproteobacteria > Burkholderiales > Burkholderiaceae_C > Rhodoferax. The sequence continues at coordinate 1,618 of DAOSLL010000211.1, read as the reverse complement.
AGATCAGCACATCTTCCACCACCACCGGGGCGCGGCTAAGGCGCTCAAACCAGTTGTCGCCGACGGACTGTGTTTTCTCTGGCATTGAGCCGATATGCACCGGTGCCACGCCCATCGCCATCAACTGATCTGCGACGCTGTTTTCGTTGAGGGCATCAAGCTGCCCGGATACGGCTTCGCCCCGAACATTGCGACCGCGCCAGGCATAGACAGCCATGTGAACCTCGTCGATTAACCCTGATCGTCCTGGTCATCCACGTCAAAACCGATGCGCAGCGCCTCGGCCAACGATGTGCGACCCTGGCGAACCAGCTCCAGCGCATGAAACGCCATGGTGAACCCCTTCATGCGGTCACGGGCGAGCTTCATGAATGCTGCCGGGTCTGATCTTGAGGCAGCCTGTGTCAGTCCGGCATCCATTTCGAGCAGTTCATAAATGCCTTGTCGCCCCGAGTAGCCGGTACCATTGCAGGATGAACAGCCCCGGCCGCGCCTAGCGCTCACGGTGCCGCCTGCTGGCAACATGCCGACCAGCCAGGACTGCTCTTGCGGGCTGGGTTCATGCGGCTCGGCACAATCCGTGCAATTCAGCCGCACCAGGCGCTGGGCAATCACCGCCTGCAATGAAGTTGCCACCATGAACGGTGGCACCCCCATGTCGAGCAGTCGAAAAGGCGTGCTGATGGCATCCCGGGTGTGTAAAGTTGATAGCACGAGATGCCCGGTGATCGCGGCCCGCAAGCCGATTTCGGCAGTCTCAGGGTCACGCATTTCGCCGACCAGAATGACGTCCGGGTCCTGCCGCAAACAAGCCCGCAAGACGCGGGCAAAAGTGAGTTCAATTTTGTCGTTGACCTGCACCTGGGTGAGGCCAGGCAAGCGGTATTCGACCGGGTCTTCGACCGTGATGACTTTGAGTTCACCAGCGTTGATTTCAGCCAGGGCCGCATACAGCGTGGTGGTTTTGCCGGAACCGGTAGGGCCGGTCACCAGCACCAGCCCGGAGGATCGTCCTAGTACTTCCCGGAACCGCTTGAGCATGTCTGCCGGCATGCCTATGTCGTCAAGGCGTTTCATGCCCGAGCCCTGCTTGAGCAGACGCATCACCGCTGACTCGCCGTAGTTGGTCGGCAAGGTAGACAAACGCACGTCAATCGTGATGTCGCGCAGGCGTACGCTAAAACGACCGTCCTGCGGCAGGCGCTTTTCTGAAATATCCAGCCCGGCCATCAATTTCAAGCGCTGCGCCAGCGCACCGCCAATGCGCTTGTCGGCCTGCGTCTGAGTTTGCAGCACGCCATCGACCCGCACCCGAATCTGCAAGCCCGCCTCTTGCGGTTCGATGTGCACGTCTGAGGCACCAACCTGCATTGCATCTTCAAACAGCGACTGCAACAAACGCACCACCGGCGCGCCCTCGGTACCCACGGTGGCCGTCAGTTCGCCAAAGTCAACTGCGTCGCCCAGATCTTTCTCAAGTGCCCGGGCCAGGCCACTGATTTCTTCGGTGCGCCGATACAAGCGGTCAAAGGCCAAAGCCAACTGACTCTCAGGCACCGCCGCAACTGAAATATTGCGCTTTAGCAGCCGGGTTAGTTCGTCGTAGGCGAACAGGTCC
>DAOSLL010000210.1:0-6592 GCA_035368905.1 Rhodoferax sp. | reverse complement strand
GGGTAGGCGTTTGCTTGTTTTTCATGCGATTTGTGTCCTTTTGATCTGGCTTTCAAGCCAGCCATCAATACGGTTTGAAGTTGCCGCTGCCGCCCTTGCGCGTAGGCGTTGCGATCAGCGGCGTGGCGGTGCGACCCGTGCCAATGCTTTTTCGCGAGGGCGTGGGCAGCGCGGGTGCAGGCAATTCGTGACGGCTGCGCACTGGTTGCGGGCCAGCGCCGGTGTTGAAAAACGCAATGCTTTGTTGCAACTGTTCGGCCTGGCCGGACAGCTCTTCGCTGGTGGCGGCCAGTTGTTCCGAGGCACTGGCGTTTTGCTGCGTGGCTTTGCTCAACTGCCCCATGGCACCGTCGATTTGCGTCACTGACTCGCTTTGCTCGCTGCTGGCCGCAGCAATCTCCTGCACCAGCTCACTGGTCTTCTGGATGCTGGGCACAATTTCATCGAGCAGTTTGCCGGCCCGCTCGGCCGTGGTCACGCTGTTGCCCGCGAGTTCGCCGATCTCCTTGGCAGCTTCCTGGCTGCGCTCGGCCAGTTTGCGAACTTCGGCGGCCACCACGGCAAAACCCTTGCCGTGCTCACCGGCTCTGGCCGCTTCAATGGCGGCGTTCAAGGCCAGCAGGTTGGTCTGGTAGGCGATGTCATCGACGATGCCGATCTTGGATGCTATCTGTTTCATAGCTGACACGGTAAGACTGACGGCGGCTCCACCCTCAACGGCTTCTTTATTGGTCCGGGTGGCCATGCCATCGGTGACTTTGGCGTTGTCGCTGTTTTGATTGATCGAGCTTGACATGATTTTGACGCTCTCGGTGGTCTGCTCGACGCTGGCGGCTTGTTCGCTGGCGGCCTGGCTGAGGGCTTGGGCGGTGGCACTTACTTGGTTGGCAGCACCGGTCAGTGCATCGGCTGCGGCGCGTACCTCGCCGATAACGCGGGTCAGGTTCTCCGACGAGGTGTTGACGCTTTCCTTGACCGTGGCAAACAGGCCGGCATAGTCGCGCGTGATGCGCTGGGTCAGGTCGCCCTGGGCCACCGCTGAAAGCACCTGTGCCACGTCTGACAGACCTTGTTCGCTGACCTCTAGCAACTGGTTCATGCCAGCCGACAGGCTGGCGAAAAAACCGGTCTTGTCCTGCGTGCTCAGGCGGTGCTGAAAGTCGCCGACCACAGCATGCTCGACCACGCTGGCAACTTCGTTTTCAATATGCACTTCGGCGGTACGGTCAAACCACTCGACCACGGTACCCAGCCGCTCTCCGCTAGGGTCAAGAATGGGGTTGGCGGACAGCGCAAAATAGAGTTTGCCCACCTGGATCTGGGTCTTGTAGCCCGATTTCAGCCCGCTGAGCAGGCCACGCTGATGCCCCGGGTTTTTGTGAAACAGATCGATGTTTTGGCCGATCAGGTGACGCGCTTCAAACCTGGGCAAAGATTTGCGCAATTCAGCCTCGTTGCGCTGCATCATGGCTTGCACCGTGTCGTTCATGTAAACGATGTTGAAGTCGGTGTCGGCAATCATCACGTTGGTGCTGCAGTTGTCGAGTGCCACCTTGATGCGCTGGTTGCGCTGAGCGGCGGTTGCCGCCTCACTGAGCGCGTTTTGCACCTTGTCCAGTGCCTCGCTGATGCGTGCTTTCTGCCCGGGCAGGCGATCCATCGCGACATCAAACCGGCCCCCAGCATAAGCCGCTACCACGTCAACCACCTTCAGTGTGATGGCAATGTGTGAATTCACCAGGGTGTTGATGGACTGCCCCATGGCCTTGTAGTCACCTTCGAGTTGATTCAAAGGCATCCGGTAGTCCAGCATGCCCAGATCATGCTGGCGCGCCAGCTCGGTTTGCGCGGCTTCAAATTGCAACAGGGTGTCTTTCATCTTGGCCAAGGGCGCCATGAGCTGGCCGATTTCGCTGTCGTCGGCATCGATTTCGGTGTCGAGCTTGCCTGCGGCGACTTGGCGCGCGGCAGCCAGCGCACGCGCCAGCGGCCGGGTGATGCTGGCCGTCACCGCAAAGGCCACCAGCAAAGCCAGCACGACCGCAACCGCCACAATGACGATGCCAATCCGGGAAACCTGGTCGGTCCTGGCTGAAGAAGCCGCCAAATCTGCCTTCATCTGTTCGACCTGGGCCTTGACAAAGGGCTCAAGCTGCTTTTGCAGCTTTTCGCTGGCAGCATCAAAGCCGCCCATCAACTTGTTTCCAGCCATCGGACCGGCCGCCACAAAGGCCTGGGCCATGGTCTGCCCGGCTGCGTAGTAATCGGCGGCATCGGCCTTGATGGTTTGCACCTGTTTGGCAGAAACCGCATCGCCCACTTCGGCAAAGTGCTTCTCGAATTTGGCCAGGCCGACTCTGAACTCGTCATAGTTGGCTTGCGCCCTCTGAAACCCATCGTCCAGGCCGTCTTTGCCCTGGGTGGCAGAGATGTCAGACAGGAACTGCTGGATTTGAACCACGTTCTTGTCCAGGACGGTGGCCAGCAAGGCATATTGCACACTTTGCTCTGAGACGTGGTTCATGCTCTGCCTGACCTGTGAAAGCTGTGCAGAAAACCAGAAAGTAAAGCCGATGAACAGCGCAATGGGCAATGCAAAGCCGACCAAGATGCGTGTCTTGATAGATAGTTGTTTCATTGGGGTTGCCATCTTGTGTTGTTTGGTGACGTGTTGCTGTCAATCGTCAGGGCTCAGACTCTATGGCCTTGCTCAGCCAGCGCCGCCATGTCATCGATGTTGAGTGCACGTTCTGGCTCCAAAATGACAATGAACTCGTCGCCCACCTTGCCCAAGCCGTGAATGTATTCGCGCGCGATGGAAGTGCCAAACTGCGGCGGTGGCTCAATGCTGGACGGGGCAATGTCAATCACCTCGCTGACCGCATCCACCAGCAGCCCGAGTTCGACCCGGTCGCCTTCGGGACCGACATCAAAAATGATGACGCAGGTTTTTTTGCCCATTTGGGCCGGCGGACGGCCAAAACGCGATTTCAGGTCAATCACCGGCACCACCGCACCTCGCAGGTTGACGACACCACGGACAAATTCGGGCATCAGCGGCACGATGGTCATGGAGCCATACTGAATGATTTCGCGCACACTGCGGATGTCCATGGCAAAGACTTCATCGCCCAGACTGAACGTCAGGTATTGCAACGCCTCGTCCTTGACCGAATCCCGGCGAAACACGGGTTGCGAGTCAGAGGGAGCAGCAACGACATGGTGACTTGACATCTTGGCACCTCAATAAGGCTTGAAATGAGCTGAATCGCTCTGGCGAACGGCTGCAACCCGCAGCGGTGCTGTGGCACGGGCCTGCGGCACACGGCGCTCCAATGCAGACGTGGCATGTCGGCTGCGCACCGGCTGCGCGCCGTCTCCGGTATTGAAAAAAGCAATGCTTTGTTGCAATTGCTCGGCCTGGCCGGACAACTCTTCACTGGTGGCGGCCAGTTCTTCGGAGGCACTGGCGTTTTGTTGCGTGGCTTTGGAAAGCTGGCCCATGGCACCGCCAATCTGGGTCACCGATTCGCTTTGCTCGGTGCTGGCGGCGGCAATTTCCTGCACCAATTCACTGGTCTTCTGGATGCTGGGCACAATCTCGTCGAGCAGTTTGCCGGCCCGCTCAGCCGTGGTGACGCTGTTGCCAGCGAGCTCACCGATCTCCTTGGCAGCTTCCTGGCTGCGCTCGGCGAGCTTGCGCACCTCGGCTGCCACCACTGCAAAACCCTTGCCGTGCTCACCGGCTCTGGCCGCTTCGATCGCGGCGTTCAGCGCCAGCAGGTTGGTCTGGTAGGCGATGTCATCGACGATGCCAATCTTGGCTGCTATTTTCTTCATAGCTTCAACAGTAAGACTGACGGCGGCTCCACCCTCAATGGCCTCTTTGTTTGTCTTGGTTGCCATGCCGTCGGTGATTTTGGCGTTGTCGCTGTTCTGGTTGATCGAGCTTGACATGACATCAATTTGCGAGGTGGTTTCTTCCACGCTGGCAGCTTGCTCGCTGGCCGCCTGGCTCAAGGATTGCGCTGTGGCTGACACCTGGTTGGCGGCACCGGTCAGGGCATCGGCGGCTGCGCGCACTTCGCCGATAACGCGAGTCAGGTTGTCGCTGCTGGTGTTGACGCTGTCTTTGACTTTTCCAAATAGACCGGCGTAGTCGCGCGTGATGCGTTGGGTCAGGTCCCCTTCAGCCACCGACGACAAAACCTGCGCGACATCCGACAGGCCTTGTTCGCTGGTGCTCATCAACTGGTTCATGCCGGTGGCGATCTTGCCGAAAAAGCCGTTTTTTCCCTGTAGCGCCAAACGGCCGCTGAAATCGCCCTGAGTGGCGGCGTTGACTATGTCGTCAAGCTCTTGCTCCGATGCCAATTCATCGGTGCGGTCAATCCACTGCGTGATGCGCCCCAGCGGCGTACCCCGACCATCGAGCACCGGTCGCGCCAGCAAGCGCAAGTGGTGGCCATTCACCTCCATGTCCACTGTCTCCCCGGAGCGCACCGCCTGGTCAAAGCGGGTAGCGTGGACCGGGTCTTTAAAGAGAGTGCTGAGCTTGTTGCCATAGAACTTGTCGGTATCAAAGCTGGCACCGCCAAATAGCTTCAACAACTCTTTGGCCTGCGGTGTTGCGTGTACCAGCATGGCCTGCGCATTGGACACCGTCACGCAGACCGGCAGGCTGTCAAGTGACAGTCGGATGCGCTGGTTGAAGGCGGCCGCCTCTGACGCTTGCTTCATGGCGGTTTGCACCAGGTCCAGCGCAGCGGTGATGCGGGCTTTTTGGCCTGGCAAGCGGTCCATGGCGACATCAAGATGGCCTTCGGTGTAGGCGGTCACAACCTCCACCACTTTCATCTTGACGGCAATGTGTGACTGCACCAATCTATTGACGGCTTCGGTCATGGACCGGTAAGCTCCTTGCAAATGGTCGGTCGGCATTACGTAGTCCAGCATGCCGCTGTCGTGCTGGCGGGTCATTTCGTTTTGCGCATCCATAAACTGGCTGAGTACGCCCTGCATGGTGGACATGGCACCCAGCAGATGGCCGACTTCGTCACCCCGATCAACCGTGATATTGGCATCGAGTTTGCCGACGGCCACGTCTTCGGCCACCGTCACCGCATGACGCAGTGGAACGGTGATGCTTCGGATCAAAAAGTAACCGGCCACGACAGTGAGTCCAAGTGCTGCCAAAATGATCAGAATGATGCTCTTTTGCGTGGCACTGGCGCTGACCAGGGACTCCTCATAGTCGGCTCTTGACTTCTCAAGCTGGAGCTTTTTGATGCTTTGCATGACCGGTACCACCGCTGCCCAACGGTTGGTGAGTGTTTCGTCAACCAGTCCGGCCCGCGCCGGGCTGTTGTCCCTGAGTGCATCAACCATGGGGGTCAGGCCATCTTTGACAAACGCCGTGCGTTTGACCTCGAAATCCGCGACCAGCTTTGTCTCCGCCTCGGTTTTTGCTGTGGCCTGGAACAGCTTGAGCGATTTGCTGATGGTGTCGATGTTGGCCGTGACACCCTCCACCGCACGCTTTGAATTTTCGACCGAAGGGTTGGTGATGGCCCGCAACACCAGTAACTGATTGGCCTGCATCAGGGCTTCTATGTTGGACATGTATTCAAGAGGCAGCATGCCGTTCGCATACTGGTTCTCCATTTTTGCGTTGGCCTCCCTGGTTGCACGCAAGCCAACCCAACCAGTGATCAGCAGCAGGAGAACCAGCAGGGCCAAAAGAATGGACAAACGATTTCCGATTTTCAAGTCCTTCATACCCATACCCGTTCTCCAGTCAAATCCATTGCGCCACCTATGGGGGCGCAGCACACCTCAGCGCGCTTTTTTAGCCACCAAGTTCACCCACCAGGCTCATGCACTTATTGATTCGCTCCTTTTGAATGCCACCGGCAAGCTTCAGCGCTTCGTCATCTTTGCCGGCCAGAATCAGGGGAACCAATTCTGTTTCGCGCGTCTTCTTGAAGGCTCCCCAGGCTTCAACCAGTTCCTTGAACTGGCCCTCTTTGCCCGCCGGGGCCTTGAATTTGGCCAGCATGGCGCTAACAGCATCGGCGGTGTCTTTGACTATTTTTTGCTGGTCAGCCCCGCGCTTGGTTTTGTCGGTGGCCATGGCAACCAGGGTCTCGCGAGCCACTGTCATTTTGGCACGCAGGTCTTTGAAATCGTCGGCATGCGCCCAAGGTATCGCCAGCAATGCCAGCATGACGAAACATACATAAGTAACTATCTTTTTCACAGCTTTATCCCTTCAAGTAAGAAAAACACGGCATTTTGAGTCGACTCACAAACTGGTAGTTGCCGCTTCGGCCGTTACCAAATCACCCAGGGAACTGACATCCAGAATCAGAGCCACCTCGCCACTGCCCAGAATGCTGGAGCCTGAAATACCACGCAGCGTCTTAAATAGCCGACCCAATGGTTTGATGACGGTTTGCTGCTGGCCCAGCAGCACCTCCACCTCGATGCCATATTTGCCACGTGGCGAGTTGACCACGACCACACTGGTGCGCTCTGGCAACGTCGATTCAATGTTGTAGAGCGAACGCAATCGCACCACCGGCAGCACCGC
>DAOSLL010000209.1:0-6594 GCA_035368905.1 Rhodoferax sp. | reverse complement strand
TTCGAAGTGCGCATTCAGGAGCGCTTTGAAGCCTTGAGCGGGGCCACCCGGCAAACGCTCGATTCGTTGAAGGCGGACATCAACAACCAGCTCGCCGTCATGTCTGGTACCTTGAAAGACCAGTTGGACGGCAACAGTGGTCAGATCAGAAACCAGTTTTCTGCGCTGCAAGCGTCGGTGTCGCAGCAGCTCACCGCTCTGGTGGCTGGCAGCCAGCAAAACGCCGAGCAGTTGCGGGTTGCACTCAACGAGCGGCTGGCCGCGATCCAGTTGGACAACACCACCAAGCTCGAAGAAATGCGCCGCACCGTCGATGAAAAATTGCACGCGACGCTGGAACAGCGCCTGGGCGAATCGTTCAAGCTGGTCAGTGAGCGGCTGGAACAGGTGCAGGCCGGTCTGGGCGAGATGAAGACCCTGGCTGGCAGCGTGGGTGACCTCAAACGGGTGATGACCAACGTCAAATCGCGCGGCACCTGGGGCGAAATGCAGCTCGGCGCCATCATCGACAACGTGCTGACGATGGACCAATATGGCAAAAACGTGAAGACCGTGCCGGGCAGCGACGAGTTGGTCGAATTTGCCATCCGCCTGCCGGGCAAGCATGAAGACCACCCGATCTGGCTGCCAATCGACTGCAAATACCCGGTGGAACATTACCAGCGCCTGATGGACGCGCAGGACGCAATGGACAAGGTGGCGATTCTGCAGGCCGGCAACGCCTTTGAGACTTCGATGAAACTCGAGGCCAGAAAGATCGTTGCCAAGTATGTGTCACCGCCGCACACCACCGACTTTGCCATTTTGTACCTACCAACCGAGGGCCTGTTTGCCGAGGTGATCCGCCGCCCTGGCCTGGTTGAGGCGATTCAAAACGACTGCCGCGTCATGATCACCGGCCCGGCCAACCTGGCCGCCATGCTCAACAGCCTGCAAATGGGCTTCAAGACGCTGGCGATTGAAAAGCGCTCATCTGAGGTCTGGAGCCTGCTGGGCATGGTGAAAACCGAGTTCAGCAAGTTTGGCGAGATTGTGGAGGCGACCAAAAAGTCGATTGACGCGGCTGCCAGCAAATTCAACGAGGTTGGCGTGCGCACCCGGGCAATTCAGAGGCGGCTGCGCGATGTGGAGGAGCTGCCGACGCAGGTTGTGCCACCGCTGCCTGACACGGTGGTAGAGGTACTGGCACAGCAGTAATTCAGTGCAAGCGTCAGCTTGTTGCAGCAAACCTGCTTTGGCATGGGGCAGCCCAACAACATGTGATCACCAGCATTGCCATATCTGCCGCCCGGCAGTTGCATTTGTTTGGAGCAAACTTCAGTCATGCAGCGTCTGGCAATCTGCCGGATGGTGCCGCTGCCGCCCGCTGAAGCTTTACCTGCAACAGATACCGCGTTGACAATCAAAACAGTAGCTGGCAACGCTTATTGCATAAGGGATGTAACCCGATTTGGCATATAAAAGCTGGGCGGCTTGCAGTGCCTGTGGCATCAGCCTCAACCCCATGTTCAATTAGCAACGCCCGGCCCGCGTGCGGGGTTGGGATGCTCATTTGTAACTGCGCGCGTCCTCGATCACCCGACCGTCGTTGGGCAACGAACCGGGCAAGACAATTTCAACCTGGCCGCGCAGTTTGGTCACGTCACGAATCGCTTCCATCAATTTGGCCGACAGCGCATCTGGCCCGCTGCAGGCGGTTTCGACCTTCAGCGTCATGCTGTCGTTGGCCATTTCGCCGGTGACGACCAGCCGCGCCCGACCCACTTCCGGGAATCGCTTGGCAATCTGATCGACCTGGCCCGGATGGACAAACATGCCACGGATCTTGGTGGTCTGGTCAGCGCGGCCCAACCAGCCCCGGATGCGGGTGTTGGTGCGCCCGCTCGGGCAGTGGCCCGGCAACACCGCCGACAGATCGCCGGTGCCAAAACGGATCAGCGGGTAAGCCGGATTGAGCGTGGTCACCACCACCTCACCGACTTCACCCTCGGCCACCGGGTCGCCGGTGCCGGGGCGCACAATCTCCAGCAGCACGCCTTCGTCCACCACCAGGCCCTCGCGCGCGCTGGTTTCATACGCAATTGAGCCCAGATCGGCCGTCGCGTAGCACTGGTAACCCGCCACGCCGTGTGCGGTAAACCAGTCGCGCAGGCTGGGCGGAAAAGCTTCGCCGCCAAACATGGCCTTGGTGACGCTGGGCAATGCCACGCCCATCTCGGTGGCTTTTTCCAGAATGATTTTCAGAAAACTCGGTGTGCCAATGTAGCCAGCAGGCTTGAGTTCGGCCATCGCCTGCACCTGCTGCTCGGTCTGGCCGGTACCGCCCGGAAACACACTGCAACCCAGCGCATGGGCACCGGTTTCCATCATTGAGCCAGCCGGTACAAAGTGGTAGCTGAAGCTGTTGTGGATCAGATCACCGGGCCGAAAACCGGCGGCAAAAATCGCCCGTGCCATCCGCCAGTAGTCTTTGGCGGTTCCCTCTGGCTCGTAAATCGGCCCCGGACTGGCAAACACGCGTGGCATGCTGGCACCAAAGCCAATCGCGCTAAAGCCGCCAAACACGCTGGCACCACGGCTGCGGCTGGCCAGTTGCAGTTCCAGCAGCTCATGCTTGCGTATCACCGGCAATTTGGTCAAAGCAGCCCGGGTGTTGGTCAACATCGGGTTCACATCTTTCAGTGCCTCGGCAAAAGCCAGGCAAGACAACTTGGCATGCGCCACTTGTGCGGGCAAGGCGCTTAGCAGTTCAGCCTCGCGCTGGTCAGGATGGCGGGTTTCAAGGGAGTCGAAAAAGTAAGTCATGGCTGGGTTCCACGTAAGTCAATTGGCACAAAAAAAGTTGCGGGCATCTGGGGTTGCACGATCTGGCGCGGTGTGCAAAGCACGGCAATCGACGGCTTCGAGCAGCGCCGGGTACCGGATCAGGTCCGGCATGACAAGCCGACCATCAGGCCAGCCAGCGTTTGCGGCGCTTGTAGCTTTTGACATCCTTGAAGCTCTTGCGCTGACCACCACCCATGCCAAGGTAAAACTCTTTCACGTCTTCGTTGTTGGCCAGGTCCTTGGCGATGCCGTCCATCACCACCCGGCCACTTTCCATGATGTAGCCGTAGTCGGCGTATTTCAGCGCCATATTGGTGTTTTGCTCGGCCAGCAAAAAGGTCACTTTTTCCTTGCCGTTAAGGTCTTTGACGATCTCGAACACCTCTTCAACAATCTGCGGTGCCAGGCCCATGGATGGCTCGTCGAGCAGCACCATGCTGGGGTTGGTCATCAAGGCCCGGCCGATTGCGCACATTTGCTGCTCACCTCCCGAGGTGTAAGCGGCCTGGCTGCTGCGACGGGTTTTGAGGCGTGGGAAATAGCTGTAAACCTTGTCCAGGTTGGCGGCAATCTCGCCCTTGTCGCGGCGCGTGTAGCTGCCGGTGAGCAGGTTTTCTTCGATGGTGAGGTGGGCAAAGCAGTGGCGGCCTTCCATCACCTGCACCACGCCGCGCTGCACCAGGTCGGCCGGAGACAGGTTTTCGATGCGCTCGCCGCGCAACTCGATGGAACCCTTGGTGACCTCGCCGCGCTCACCCCGCAGCAGGTTGGACACCGCCCGCAGTGTGGTGGTCTTGCCCGCGCCATTGCCGCCCAGAATCGCCACGATGTCGCCCTGCGGCACCTTCAGCGAAACACCCTTGAGCACCAGAATGACGTGGTTGTAAATGACCTCGATGCCATTGACGTTGAGAACGATGTTTGTGGGTTCCATATTTCCTTGCTTTCACCAATACGCAGCACTGCACGCAATGCTGCCTGTTGGACTGTCAGGCCAGACCGGGTCCGGCATGACAGTGGAAGAACTGATAGTCAGGCAGCGATCAGGACTGGCAGTCTGCGGCGTTGCGCCGGGCGGTTTTCTTGTCAGCTAGGTATTTTTCCGAGCCGGCCTTGATCAACGGTTTGAGAATCTGCTCGTCAGCCTCGATGAAGTCTGAGGTGATCTCCCACTTTTTGCCGTCCCAGGTTTGAATGCGGGCGGCACTTGAACCCATGTGGTCAGCACACGAGGTGCTCAAGGGGCGCATGACACCGGTGAACCCCAGCGCGTCAAGCTTTTTCTGGTCCAGCGACAGGTTTTCCAGGCCCCAGCGTACTTGTTCGCTGGTCATGACCTTGCCCTTGCCAAAACGTTCCTGGGCACGGCGCACCGCCTCATGCGACAGCATCTGGATGATCACGCCACGGGTGTACAGCACCGAGCCAACTTCGTCCTTGGGCCCTGTGCCCTGCCCTTTGCCATGGACAAATTTCAGAATGTCCTGAATGACTTTGGGCTGCTGACCCGAGGTATTGAGCGCCAGTGAGTGATAGCCCTTGGCACCTTCACCCACGTCTTTCACGTCCGGCTCGGCACCGGCCCACCAGACACCGTACATCTTGTCACGCGGGAAACCGGTGGCCTGTGCCTCTTTGAGGGCGGTGGAATTCATCACGCCCCAGCCCCACAGGAAGACAAAGTCTGGCTTGGATTGACGCACCTGCAGCCAGGTGGCCTTTTGCTCGACACCGGGGGCGGTCACCGGCAGCAGTTGCAACTCGAAACCGTGCATCTTGGCACGCTCTTGCAGCAGCGGAATCGGCTCCTTGCCAAACGGACTGTCGTGATAGACCAGGGTGATTTTCTTGCCCTTGAGCTTGTCCAGACCACCCAGGCCCTTGCCGATGTACTGGATCAGAATATCGGCCCCGGTCCAGTAGCTGCCCATCAGCGGGAAATTCCACTTGAATGCCATGCCATCCTGCGACACCGACAGGCCGTAACCCAGCGTCATCAAGGGCATTTTGTCAGCCGGTGCCTTTTCGGTCAGGGCAAAGGTCGTGCCGGTGCTCTGCGGATCAAACAGCGCCACGCCGGGCCTGCTCTTGAGGCGCTCGTAACACTCGACACCACGGTCGGTCAGGTAGCCGGTTTCGCACTCTTCAAAAGTGATCTTGACACCGTTGATGCCGCCGTCGCGCGCGTTGATCATTTTGATGTAATCCTGCTTGCCATTGGCCCATGGCACGCCGTTGGGCGCGTAAGCACCGGTCCGGTACGACAGCAGCGGAAAGAACTGCTCCTTGGCCTGGGCAAAGGCGCTGGTGCCGAGCGCGGCAATCAGGGCTGCTGCGGCAATGTTTCTGACTCTCATATTTGTCTCCTAGAAAGATAGCACTGGGCAGTGCCGGGATTTACATACCAACCAACTGACGAAAAACAACTGTCCAAACTCAGTGAGGAAATGGCCAAAGACGCATTTTTTGCTTGCCGATAGACCAGAGTTTGGCCAGACCGTGCGGCTCGACAATCAGGAACCAGACGATCAGCGCGCCAAAAATCATCAATTCGGCATGCGCCGTCACAACCGTAGAAATCTGCACCCCGACCGCGCCGCCGAGCACTGGCAGGAACTGGTTCAGAAAAATCGGCAGCACGACAATGAATGCCGCGCCAAAAAAGCTGCCCATGATGGAACCCATGCCGCCAATGATGACCATGAACAGCAGCTTGAAAGACAGGTCCACCGAAAATGCCGCTGGCTCCCAGGCCCCCAGATAGACAAAGCCCCACAGCGCGCCGGCCACACCGACAATGAAGGAACTCACCGCAAAAGCAGTCAGCTTGGCATACATCGGGCGAATGCCAATCACTGCGGCGGCGACATCCATGTCACGAATCGCCATCCACTCGCGGCCAATGGCGCTGCGCACCAGGTTTTTTGCCAATAACGCCATCACCACCAGAATGGACAGACACAGCAGGTATTTGGACAACGGGCTGTCAATCGGCAGACCCAGCACCTGCAGGCCCGACACCGACACCGAGCCGGACGGCGCGTCATTGGTAAACCACTTGATGCGCAGAAACATCCAGTCGCTGAAAAACTGCGCTGCCAGTGTCGCCACCGCCAGGTACAAGCCCTTGACGCGCAAACTGGGCAAGCCAAACAGGATGCCAAAAGCGGCCGAGCAAACCCCGCCGAGCACCAGCGCCAGCAGCAGCGGCATGCCGGGCACCCGGACAAAAAAATTGAACGCGGCATAAGCGCCGACCGCCATGAAAGCACCGGAACCCAGCGAGATCTGGCCGCAGTAGCCGACCAGAATGTTGACCCCCAGGGCGGCCAGCGCCATGATCAAAAACGGGATGAAAATGGCCCGGAACATGTAGTCGCTGGTCAGCATGGGCACCACAATAAAAGCGGTGGCGATGATCAGCAACACCGCCCAGCGGTCCTGCGTGATCGGAAAGATCTGCTGATCGGCGCGGTAGGTGGTCTTGAATTGGCCGTTTTCTCTGTAAAACATGTCGTTGCCTTGTTCAGTTGTTACACACGGTCAATGATCTTTTCGCCAAACAGGCCTTGTGGCCGGTACAGCAAAAACAGCAGGGCCAGCACGTAGGCAAACCAGATTTCGATGCCGCCTCCGACATACGGGCCCAAAAACACTTCCGACAATTTTTCGCCGACACCAATGATCAGGCCGCCAATGATGGCCCCCGGCACCGAGGTCAAACCACCCAGAATCACCACCGGCAGCGCCCGCAGCGCGACTGTGGTG
>DAOSLL010000208.1:0-6595 GCA_035368905.1 Rhodoferax sp. | reverse complement strand
CCCAACTCCTTGGTGCAAAACGGGGAGTTATTCCCGACCACATCCTTAGGCGCTAACAAGTCAAGTCTTTGCATATCATGCGAAGAATTCAAACATTCAAAGTCAATCGCCGCGAGGGCGCGACTCCTACAAATTCAAATTGGCGCCGACTGTTTGTGTAGGAGGCGCGCCCTCGCGACGAAGGCTCATCGATTCCGGCTTGTCCGACTTAGGATGATCTGGCTGGTGCCCCCGGTCGGCCATCAAGTTGCGCTGATCCGGCGCTGCGCCGCTGCGCTGCTACCTGCGGTATTGCCAATGGCGGCGATGGCATACCCGGTGTCGTCGCTTAGCTTGAACACCGCGACGGTTTCAACCAGCTCGCTGGCCTGCAACTTGAGACTGCTGGCAGCGGCTGCGATTTCCTCCACCAGCGTCGCGTTTTGCTGGGTGGCCTGGTCCATGTGCGTCACCGCTGCACCGATCTGATCGACACCGCTGGCCTGCTCGGCGCTGGCGGCACTGATCTCACCCATCAGATCAGTCACCCGTTTGATGCTGCTGACCACCTCGGTCATGGTGTTGCCAGCCTGACCTGCCAGCGCGTTGCCCTGCACCACCTGCTCGACACTGGCATCAATCAGGCCCTTGATTTCCCTGGCCGCGGTGGCACTGCGACCAGCCAGCAAGCGCACCTCACTGGCCACCACCGCAAAGCCTCGACCCTGATCGCCAGCCCGTGCCGCTTCGACGGCAGCATTCAGGGCCAGGATGTTGGTCTGGAAAGCAATGCCGTCGATCACTTGAATGATGTCGGCAATCTTGTTGGAAGCGGCATTGATGCCTTTCATCATGTCGACCATCTGGGTGACCACCGTGCCACCCTGCATGGCGACATCCGTGGCACTCATGGCAAGCGCGTTGGCCTGGCGTGCGCTGTCGGCATTTTGCTTGACGTTGGCGCTGAGCTGTTCCATTGACGCAGTGGTCTGCTCCAGTGCGCTGGCCTGCTGTTCGGTACGTGCCGACAAGTCCTGGTTGCCCTGGGCAATCTCGGCACTGGCGGTCGCCACGCTCTCGGAACCGGTACGCACCGACTGAACCACGCCGCTGAGTCCGCTGCCAATGCTGTTCATGGCGGTCATCAACTTCCCGATTTCATCGTGCCGGTCGGTTTGCAACTGCACACTCAAATCCCCATGTGCAATCGATTGGGCATCGCCAATCACCCGCGCCAGCGGCACCAGCACGATGCGGCGGATCAACAGGAACAAGACGCCGGAGGTGATGATCACCAGCACCACGCCCAGCAAGACATACAAATTGCGCAACTGGTTCACTTCGATCACGTATTCATCGGCATAGGTGCCACCGGCAATCACCCAGTCCCAGCCTTTCAGGTAAGAAAATGACACCACCTTGTCGCGTGCGCTGGTTTCTCCGAGTTCCTTGTTGACCCACGCGTAACGCATCAGTCCATTTTTCTGCTCCAGCATGTCTTTGGCAAATTCCCGCCCGTCTGCATCCCTGACATTCAATAGATTTTTGCCTTCAGCGCTGGGGTGGATGACCAGGTTGCCGTAGCTGCTGCCGGGGCGCGAATCCAGCACATAAAAAAAGCCCTCCTTGCCAACTTTAAGGCTGCGGATGGTGTTTTTCAGGTTGACCAGATAGTCAGTGAAATCTAGGCCGACAAAACTTAGCCCGATGACCTGGCCCTGCGCGTCCTTGATCGGGTCGTACTGGGTCATGTATTGGCGACCAAACAGCGTTGCCAGTCCGGTAAAACTGTTGCCTGTCAGGCTGGCCTTGTAGCCAGGGTGCGCGCGGTCAAGCAGCGTGCCAATCGCGCGTTCGCCCTTGTCGTCCTTGAGCGAAGTCGTGATCCGCACAAAATCGTCACCAGTCTTGGCAAACACGGTGGCGACGGCACCGGTGGCAGCGGTAAATCGGTCCACCAGCGCAAATTCGAGATTGAGCGGCCGACCGTCGAGGCTCAACGTGGGTGTCGGTTTGCCGCCAATTTCCACTGTGGCGGGGTCGATACTGAGCTTGCCAGCCAGGCTGGACTGAAAGCCCCTGGCCAGCACCGAGGTTCGACTGCGGAGTTCCTTGTCGGCCGAACTGACCATTTCCACCAATAGCTTGGTTCGGTCTTCGAGTTCAACTTTCGCCCGTGACTCAATCACGCTGGTAACGGAATAGGCAATGGCTGCAATCAAGACCGAGAAGACAAGGGCGACCAAAACAAAGTTGCTGATGGCGAGCTTGGTGCCAAGGCTGGCGTTATGCCAATTGGAGGGGTAATTTGACATGGAAAAGCCTTTTTCTAAGTGGATACCACAGCGAAGCCTTTTATGACCTTGACCGAACGACCCGAACATTACAGCGCCATCGCCTGTCAACAAAATGACAAGCAAAGTCGCGCTTGGCCGGATGCAACCTGCGCCCAACTGACAGGTCTGATTGCGTTTTCAGACCGATGCGACAGCGGGTGCCAAACCGCAGGCAGTGCTACAGCCCGGCAAGGCGAAGCAACCTCATGTCGGATTGATTTGGCAATGCAAGCACAAGTCAGCCCGACGCAGGTCTGTCAATGCCGCGTTGGGTCGCTTTGGCAGGCCGACTTGAGTCGGGTGGCAATGAGCGGGCTGGGTTGGTCGGCCTGGCAGCGTCAATTCGGCCGGGCAAAATTCGGCGCTGTGCCTTGCGGCAGAATCGAATGCCTTGCTGTAACCGGCACCAGCCACTTGACCAGCGCGGTCTTCAGCACATCGATAGCGATCGGCTTGGTCAGGAAGTCATCCATGCCGCCGGCCAGGCAACGCAGGTGGTCTTCTGCGAAGGCATCGGCGGTCAGGGCGATGATGAGGTGGCGCGGGCGTTGCTGAGCTGATTCCCACTGGCGAATTTGCTGCACTGCGGTGTAGCCGTCCATCACCGGCATCTGCAAGTCCATCAAGATCAGGTCGGGTTCACTGTCCGGACCACCGCCGGTGATCGCATCGACGGCTTGTTGACCATCGTTGACCACCGTGACCGCCATGCCCAGCCGCTTCAGCAGCGATTCGATCACCATGCAGTTCACCAGGTTGTCCTCGACCACCAGCACCCGCCCAGACAATGCGGGCAGGTCCGCCGGTTCAGTGGCCTGACCTTGCAGGCCGGGCAATGGGGCACCGTCTGGCATGACCGTGACCCGCACCTGGAACCAGAACCGCGAACCCCGCCCCAGCTCGCTTTGCACACCGACATCGCCATTCATCGATTTGGCCAGATTGTTGACAATCGACAGGCCCAGTCCGGAGCCACCGAATTCACGGGTGGTCGAGTTGTCGGTCTGGGAAAAAGGTTTGAACAACAGGCCGAGTTTGTCCGCTGCGATACCCATGCCAGAATCAGTGACGGCAAACTCCAGCAGGGCCGAATCACCTTGTCGCTCGATTTCGCTGCCTTGCAGATGTACCTTACCCAATGAGGTGAACTTGACTGCGTTGCCAACCAGGTTGGAGAGCATCTGTCGCAAGCGTGAAGCGTCGCTTTGGTAGCACTGTGTGGCGGGTCCAAGCCACTGATAGTCCATGGCCAGTCCTTTGGCTTGCGCTGCACCTGAAAAAAGGTTGCAGATATCGCCCAGCAGGCTGTCCGGCGTGAACGTGACGCTGTCGAGCCGGATCTTGCCGGCTTCGATCTTTGACAGGTCAAGAATGTCATTAAGCAAAGACAGCAGCGTCTGCCCGCTAGACAGTATGGTGTTGACATAACTGAGCTGATCGGCGGCACTCAGGCTGGGCATCAACAACATCTGCGCCATGCCCAAAATGCCGTTCATCGGGGTGCGAATTTCATGGCTCATGGTCGCAAGAAAGCGGCTTTTGGCCAGATTGGCCGCTTTTGCCTCTTCGGTTGCACGGACAAATTCGGTAATGTCGGCGCGGAAACCGACGGTGTGACCGTCAGGCATGCGGCGCTCGACAGCCCGCAACACCCGGCCATTGTCCAACTGCACCACCGTGCTGGAATTGCCGCTCCGGTGCGCTGCCATACGCTCTGCCACCCATTCATCGACACGTCCAACCGCATCACGGAACTGGCCACGCTCTGCCCCGACGCGAACAATATCCATGAAAAGCGCGCCAGGCACCATCAGGTCATTGGACGTGGCGTACAGGCTGCGGTACTTGTCATTGCAAAACACCAGCCGGTCATCTGCATCAAACAGCACAAAAGCTTCATCAATGACATCAATGGCGCCGCGCAGCAGCTCAGCGCTGCGCTGTATCTCGGCCTGGGCCTTTCGATGCTCGGTAATGTCGGTGCTGGCACCGATGTAATACAACAGCTTTCGGTCTTGGTCGTGCACCGCGTTGATGTTGATCCAGACCGTGTAGTAAACGCCATCGGCGCGCCGGTTCTCAATCTCGCCAGACCAGCAACCGGTGTTATTGATGGACTGCCACATGTCGTGGTAAAAAATCTGGCTCTGCCGCCCCGACTTGAGCATGCTGGTTTTATGCCCAACGGTGGACTCGAGGGAGAAACCGGTTTGTCTGACAAAGGCCGGATTGACCCGAATGATCCGGGTTGATGCATCGGTGATGACGATGGCCTCTTGTGCCTGCATGAACACGGTCTCGCTCAGCAGCCCCTGGCGCTGCTGATCCTTCAGCGCCGTGATGTCGGTTGAAATGCCACCGACACCATAAATGCGGCCTGTGCTGTCACGTAAAGGGAATTTGCGCGTGAGCAGGTCTGTCACGCCGCGCTGTGCCGCCAGGTAAGACTGCTCGTGGACTGTCAGCGCTTCGCCGGTGGCCAACACTTTCTGGTCGGTTTCGTTGTGGAAAATGGCATCGCGCAGCGGCAGGAAGGCTTCGCGCTTGCTGCCCTTGACCTCATCGCGCTGGCGACCCAGCAAGTCGAGAAAAGCCTGGTTGGCCAGCAGCAACTGCCCATCTTTGTCAGCGGCGTAAATGATGCTGTCGGCCGAGTCAAGCAGCGAGGCGTAAAACCGGTGATCCTGTTCACGTTGTATTTCTGCGGTGCGATCCACCAGCATCAGCAACACCCGATGATCAAGCCTGTAGTCGATTGACAAACCCATCATGTGCACATCAAAAACCGGGGTTTGAGCATTCGCTTCACCAATCACGACCTGCGGCAGCACCAGGGTTTGACCAGGCAACAGGTCGCGCAATGCCACATGCAGGCGGGCTCGGTCCTTGCCCTTGAGCCGCTGCCACAAGCGTGCGTCGACGGCCCGATTGCGCCGGTTCAGGCCGAGGTGTGCGTTGGCAAGTTCATTGCAGTCGTCCACTACGCCATTGACATCCACCACCAGGGCCGGCATGGGCATTTTCGTAAACAGGTTCTGGTAGCGTTTGCGGGCCAGATCGGCCTCTTGCTGGGCCTCGCGCAGCTCCTCGTTTTGCAGTTCCAGCTCGACTTGGTAGACGCGCAGATCTTCCAGCAGCTTGACGACCTGCAAACTGTCAGATTCGCCCCCGCCAAAGCCAGTATCGTGCAGCTTCAAAATTGCCTGGGCGCGCTGCTTGAGAAGCTGCAGTCGCTCGGTCCGCTGTGTCATTGAATCTTCAATCGAATTCATGGGTTCTAAAACCTTCGTTGGCCGGTTAAGGCTGGATCCCCAAATTAACAAATACAAGGCCAGAATACTGCCGTGCATGCAAAAAAAGTCTAATTTGATACCTTGTTCCGGGTAGATGGAACTGAGCTTTTTTGATCGCATTGTTGCTCTGAACCAACCAACACAGCAAACTACCGCGCAGCTTGACCCGACGCACCGGCTGTTGCAGCGGCACCAGCACGGCATCCTGAGCCCGCCTGCGCTGGTCAACAATGAAGTCTGCGCTGATGACACCGGCAGCCTCGTCACGAACCTGCCGGTGCCTCACCGTGCGCACCGCATCGATACCGTTGCAATTGCCTTGCCCTGCGGCGGCCGCTGATGAGATGGTCAGGCCGTGCCACCAGCAACAGCACCTGCGGGCTGTCAATGACACCGCTGTACACCGAGAATGCCGACCTGACCAACAGTCCAGCCGACCCGCGCCGACAGGACAAGCCGCTTTGTGTCAATGGCCGGATTGGCTTTGGCAATCAACAAAAAAAGCAGGCAAGGCGGCAACCGGCCCAGCCAACCCAGGGGCAAATCGGCTTGAGCCGCGCTGTCTGAAATCACAAGTGTCATCTGATCTGCCAATGCCGTGAAGGGTGTCTGGAGGTTATGCCAATTGGCCGCATTGTCGTTTTTACTGACTTGGCGGGGATATTTCTCGCGCCAACCTGATGACCAGCGCTGCCGTGTGGGCATTGTCTGCCAATGCAGATGCAAAAAAATCTGCTCTCGGCGGCGCCGCCAACGAACCGCCTGCAGCGGTCTGAATCAGTCAAGATGGTCGGATTCAGGAAAGCCCAGTGTCATGATTTCTGCTGCAGGGCAGCCACTGATCGTGACCAACATCATGAACAGTCGGCTCTCTCGGTGACAACCGTTCAATTTCGCCTTATGCCTGCGGCTTCGGCACAGTCGGCACCTTTGGATGTGGTCAGGAATAACTTCCCCTATTTGCACCGGCGGATTTGGGCGCACAGC
>DAOSLL010000207.1:0-6615 GCA_035368905.1 Rhodoferax sp. | reverse complement strand
CTGCGTCAGGAAAAATTCTTCCTGGTTGATCAAAGCACCAACGGCACCTTTGTGCTGTTTGACGGAGAACCCGAAATCACGCTGCGCCGGGAACAAGTCATGCTGCAGGGAACAGGGTGCATCTCTTTCGGACGCAGCCTTCAAGATGCATCTGAAGACATCGTCAGCTTTTGCGTGGAAGACGCGCTCTGACCATCAGGTTATTGCCTTGACCGCCGCATTTTTCAGCAATGGTGCACTGCGCTGGGCTGGTGCTGTCAGAACACCGGCCGGTGGCGCTGTCTCAAATCGGCCAGCGATGGCTGCAGTCTGGCAGGTGTTGCTGTAGGTTAACCTGACCTCGGTGCTGTTGGCCCCCGCAAAGGCAAAGCAGTTTTGACCCAACTTGGCATTGAGTGGTCGCATGACGGCCTCCTGGACAATTTCGCCCGCATTGCCTTGCGCCAATTCAAGGGAGTAGCTGCCCTTCGCGTCAATCAACTGAACATCAAGCACCTGGCGGATGCCGCGCAACTCTCGCAGCAACAACTGCGCCGTCGCGGCATCGGGCAGGCCTGCAATGTTCAGGCGGGTTGATACCACGCCAGCGCTAAAGTGCTGCAGAAAGAAGTCCCTGGAAAACTCATCGCCCACCAGTCTGCCGATGTCGACAAGCGCCTGATCCTCCGAGGCCCAGCTTTGCCCCTTGGGTACCAGCGTGTTAAGGTAGATTTCTTCGCCAGTCAACTTGTCCGATGCCTTGACGGTCCACGAGGTCAGAACCGATTTGGTGATGGTAAGGCCGGAAGCGGGCAACTTCATGGAGAGATGCTTGATCTTGGCATCGCCCTGAATCAGGAAATCAGCGCTTTGCGCAGTCGTACCGACTTCACCATCATTGGCCCAAACCCGAAAGCCAAATGATTTAATGCGCTCTTTCAGCACGTTTTCCGCCAACTGTGATCGGGCCGATGGCATCGCAGTGGCAGACTCTACATTGGTTACCGTCATGGCAATGGCGACTCTGGGGTCGCCATTGTTGCGGATGAAATTGATCCGCTCTTCCTTGGATAACTGGTTCAATGACTTCTGAATGTCCCGGACATTGATGACCGCCCGTGACTGGGCTTGGAGCAGACCGTCCTTGCCGGCAATCGGTGCATCTTCTCGCAGCGTCGTCTTGATGAAGGAGCCCGCCTGCGACAGCAGCTTTTGTTCCAGCAACGGGTAATTGGATTCCAGTGACTTTTTCTCGACGTAAAGCACCAGCACTTTTTCCACCAGTTGACGCCGGGCATCGGCCTGGGCTTCGGCTCTGGCGGCGACAGCATCGCCATGAAACCGGGGGTCGGCCGGGTCAACCAGACCGAGCGCGCTGACAACCAAAGTGCCACGGGTCGCCTCATCGTTAGCAGCAGATGGTGCAACAGGTACGACCGCTGTCGGCAACGCCGGGGTGGCGGATGGCGCGACGACGGCGCTGGTTGTGGCAGCGACTCCGGCCTTTCCTGAGTTGCCAGGGCCAGTTGCAGTCCACAGGAAAGTCCCAATGCCGACGACCGCCAGGCTGATCAGCGCAGCGGCTCCTGCCCAGAGGAACTTCCCCGGTGCTCGTTCGCGGATAACTGGCAGAGGTACTGTGGGCTGGGCAGCCACTGGCGCCATGATGGGGGCTGCAGGCGAAGCCGCAGCAGCCGCAATAGCAGGTGCGACCGGTGCGGGCTTGACCGTGGCAGACCGGGACAAAGCGGCCTGAACGGCAGCATTGAATTCAGCAGCAGTCTGAAAACGCTGCTCAGGGCTTTTTGCTATGGCTTTTCGCAGAACCTCGTCAAAGGCGGGCGGCAACGCCAAATTGAGCAGTGATGGCGCGATAGGTTCCTCGCGCAGCACCTTGTACATGATGGTGGTGGTGTTGCCTGTGAATGGTTTTTCGCCAGTCAGGAGCTGGTACAGCACCACCCCGCAGGAGAACAGGTCACTGCGGCCATCCACTGTTTGCCCCATGAACTGTTCTGGTGACATGTATGACGGGGTGCCCATGATGGTTCCCATCTGGGTCAGCTCGGACCTTTCAATCCGGGCGATGCCAAAGTCCGCAATCTTCACTCTTCCATCATCAAGCACAATCAGGTTGGCGGGCTTGATATCGCGGTGGACCACGCCATGGGCATGCGCATGGCCCATTGCTGCCAGAATTTCACCCATCAAACGCGCCACGTCGGCGGGTTTGAACCGCTCGTTGGCTTCAAAAAAGTCTTTGAGTTCACGGCCTTTGACAAATTCCATCGCAATGAATGCAATGCGTTGGCCGCTGGCAGAGCCAATGGCTGTCGCGTCCGGGGAGACATCTGAAGCATCAACCAGGGTTGCATCTGGATCAATCGGTGCACCGGCTCGCTCCGGCACGACCTCACCGTACTCATAGATGGCCACAATGCCAGGATGGTTCAAGCGCCCGGCGGACTGGGCTTCACGTTTGAAGCGCGCCAGTGTTTCTGTTGAATCGGCGGCGGTCAGTTTGCTTGGCAAAATTGTTTTGATGGCGACCGTGCGCTCAATGACCGGATCAAAGCCTTCATAAACGATGCCCATGGCACCCTGACCGAGTTCGCGCCTGATCAGGTATTTGCCGATTTTGGAGATAGTGGTCATTTTCTCAGCCTGAAAGAGGACTTGCCTGGCTATTTGTGTTTGGCATCAATATCCCAGACCAGGGTTTGCACCAGGCGTTGCACCATGGTGTCAAGACCGACACCGCCTTTGGCAGATTCGGAAACACCCAGCACACTGGTCTGGGTGGCACCGACCTCCATTTTGAGGTCTTTGTAGCCCTGTGCCACCTGTTCAGTGGTATTGGCATCCATGATTTTGTAACGCATGCCAACCAGCCAGACACCGGTCGAATCGCTGTTCTGTACTGAACCTGTCACCGAACCTGCCGCTGCCCCGGCTCGTCCGCCAAACATCGACATCAAACCACCGATTGCGCGGCCATCAAAACCCTTGCTGCTTTCGGCAATCTGCTCGGCTTTCAGGATGTCGAACTTGACGATCCATTTGGTGGTCTTGAGTTTGCCGACCTGCATGGTTTTGCGCGCAGCGACTGGATCACCGAGGTTGTAGGCGAGCGAAATCTCTTGCAGCAAATTCCCCAGATTCTGCCGCTCGAGCACCTTGAAATTGGCGTTGGACAACTCAAGCTCGGCAAAATCAGCGATGTTGTTGGGGCCAAATTTTTGCACGAAGGTGGCATTGTTGCTCTTGATTTCACCTGGAATAACCACCAGTGCCGGGCCAACCAGATTCCGGTTTTTGTACTCAACCTCTTTGTATGCAGCCGCATCGGCTGCAGCGTTTGCCTTGTCCGACGTTGCTGTACCGGCGGTCGGCGATGGATTGCCAAAGCTTGGCTGGGCCAACGCGCTGCCGATTGTCAAAAAAAGCCCAATGACCACGCACGATGCGCTCATTGAATGGTTAGGGATGCCTGTCTGCATGGAGTTTTCTTTCGTTTGGTTAAAAGCTTGCCCAGATCCAGCGTGTCACCTGACACCTGACTGGTTGCAGTAATCGTTGTACAGCGTGGCGACCACTTCATCGGCCTTTTCGTTGATCAAGGTCAGCGCCATGCCTGAAGTGTCCTGCCCGGCGTAACTCACTTCTTCAGCGCTGGCCTGGGATATCGTTCTGCCCGATGAACCGGTCAAGGTAAAACTCATGCGCACATTGACCTGATTGACTCCGATGATCGCATTGCGGCTGGCCTGCGTGCTGATGTAGCCACGCAAGATGTACTGGGCAGCCAGTCTTCTGGATGCGCTGATGGCTGCATCAGGATCGTTCTTGAAATAAGCGTCAATCTCGGCCTGCGCCACTTGTGCCCTGATTTGCGCCTGCGTGTAAGTTCTCAGGCCCATGGTTTGCAGCCGCGAGTTGATGGCATCGAAATGCGGGCTGAACAGTGACTGATTGGTTGACACCCGACCGTTGTGTTCTTCACCAATCAAGACCATGATTTTTTGGTTCTTGATCTTGTTGCGACAAGGTGTCAGCAACAGGGCCGCAACCTTTGCCTGCTGCCTTTGCGCCTCTGCGTCGTCTTCATTGTCTGCCGTTGAAAACTTGAAATCCGTCGCCTGGCTATACGTCACCAATGCCAGAAAACTCAGCAATACTGCCAGGAAAAACTTCATTGTTCGTGACCGATCAAAAGGGGTGGTAAAGACCAACTTGGCTGGCGTGTCGTCAGGCATGCTTGAGGCAGCTTGATCCGTGCCGAAAATTATAGGCAATGCAGTTTACCCATGGGCAATTTTCAATTCTCCATGCCCCAGGAGCCGCGCGTGGCATGGGAAATTGAGGCTCAACTGAAGTTTGAGCGGTTGAGCTTCGGCAATTTTGACCAGCATTGAGCCCATCCATGTGCGGTAAACTGCTTGACTCTGCCTTGGGGAAGCATCGAACCGTGGTCAATTGAACCCGTTAAATTTGACAGGATAGCCAAGACTGAGACCTTGGCATTCCTGACCAGCTTCAAGGCTGGTATGCGCTTGGCGGTCTCGGGATTTGATGGCGTGCGTGGCAGATTTGACACCGGTACCAAGCCACTTCGCTGGCCATTGATCAGGCCAACTGATTTCAAGTGCGCAGTTGGCGCGAGAGTGCTGGCGCGGTTATTGGTCCAATTGCCTGATCGCAATCTCCATCACGGATCGCAGTTCATGGTCAAAAAACGGCTTGGACAGGTAGCCGACCGGGGCTGCCAATGCGGCACGGGTGAGGCTGTCGCTGTCATTTGCAAAAGCACTTAGAAACAGGCACGGCAAGTTGAATCGGGAGCGAATCGTCTGCGCCGCATCAATGCCATCCATGACACCCTTGAGCTGAACATCCATCAGCACCAGGTCCGGGCGCAGTCGTTGTGCCAGATTGATCGCCTGTTCGCCGCTGCTTGCCTGCCCAACAACCTGGTGGCCAAGTTCCCGCAACTGCATCGCAATGTCCATCGCAATGATGGACTCGTCTTCCACAATGAGTATTCTGGCTTGACCAAAATCGCCTGGTTTCTGGTGTGTCATGACTTCATCTCATGTTGCGCGCCCGAGCACTGCCAACAGCATCATGTGGGCAACGTCGTCGGCTCTACTTTGAACTGCACAGTGAACGCTGCGCCAGGCCCCACATCCAGGCGCCCGCCCATCTGGCTAGCCAAACTTGAGGCGAGTTGCAGCCCCAATGAATGCTGCACCGCAGACTCAAAATTATCGGGTAGCCCGATGCCGTTGTCACTGACGCGCAGTTGCCACATTGCACCGTCCTCCAAAGGCCGCAACTCAATGCAAACCTCGCCTGACCGCCCGTCAGGAAAGCCATGCTTGAAGGCGTTGCTGATAAGTTCACTGACCAACATGCCACACGGCATGGCCTGATCCAGGCTCACCTGTAGCTCGTCCAATTGCAGTTGCAGCCGAATGAGACTTGGTGACACGGCCAGAGAAACAAAAACCTGTGTGGCAACCTTTTTCAGATAGCTGGCAAGATCCACCCAGGCAAAAGTGCCGTTTTGGTAGATTGACTCATGCAACAGCGCCATGGCGCGAATGCGCCCCTGCATGTCGTTGAGAACGGCTTGAGTATGACTGTGCTCACTACCCTTGCCCTCCATGCGCAGCAGACTTGCGATGACCTGCAGGTTGTTCTTGACGCGGTGATGGACTTCCTTGAGCAGGGCGACCTTTTCCTGCAGGGCTTGCTGCAGAGCATCCTGTTCACGTTTGCGCTCAATCAAATTTCGAATGCGCTGGCGCGCGATGGTGGCATTGATGGGCTTGGTTATGAAGTCAGCCGCGCCCAAGGACAAGCCGGCAACTTCGGCATCAAAGTCGTTTAAGGCCGTGACAAATACCACTGGTATGGCTTTGAGCATGGGCTGTGCCGCCAGAAGCTTGAAGGTTTCAAATCCATCAATTTCAGGCATCATGACATCTAGCAAGATCAGATCAGGCGGGCATTTGAGGGCTAACGCAATGCCGGTTGGCCCAGAAGTGGCAAATTGCAGGTCGAATTCATTGGAAAGCAACCCATCGAGTGCCAGCAGGTTGGCTGGGGTGTCGTCAATGGCGAGAATGCGATGAAGTGGGGTTTTCATGGTGTGTGTTGGTCATGGGGCACGATCTGCCTGGCCATCATTGCGTGCAACTGTACCAGTACCAGATCAGAGCGCAGACTACGCATCGGAGCCTGCAGCGCCTCAATTTCTTCGGCCAGCGATGCACCAGCCACCAAGTGCTGCAGTTTCCTGAAGCATCGCATTGAACCTGTTTTGCTCGGGCAGTGGCGCAAGTTTGGCAAACAAGTCGGTAAATGCGTTCAAGTCTGGCACCTTCAGCGCAACCCTGCCGCAGACATTGGAAACGCAGGGCAAGACGATGTAACAGCGAAATGGATGATTGAGCAATGGCATGAGAGGCAACCGGTAACCACTTAACAAGTGCCAGTTTCACAGCCTATGAAGGGTGATCGGGATGGTTAAAAATCACCTATGCCCAAAGCCAGGCAACGTTGGTGGTCTTCTTCAAAAGCATCTTTGCGGTGATGGCCCTGGTCGCGTTTGCCTACGGCGGTTTCCTGGGC
>DAOSLL010000206.1:0-6626 GCA_035368905.1 Rhodoferax sp. | reverse complement strand
CTAATAAGCGCAAGCAGCTAACTTTTATATAGCGTTTGAAAGAACTTGCCAGCGGCAGATGGTTCGCATCGCGACGCTGCCCTTTTCAAGAATCCCGCCCATCGAGCCTGCCCGCATGGGTTTTTGTTGCTGGCTCCGCACCCAAAAAGCGGCACGCTATTTGCTGCAGGTTATAACGATGCTGCCGTTTGTCGGGATGCCGACAACAGCGCGCAGCCAACCAGACCCGCCCTGTCGTCAACAAGACAAAGCAGCGGGGTTTTTCAGACATGGCGTGTCGCCCAGGCACACACGCAAGCGCTTTTGGAGAATTCAATGGGCATGGTGCCAAGGACACAGACGGTTAACGCAAGCAGCAAGGTTTGCATGGTGCAAAAGGCTGTTGGGCCTTTGCCAGCCCAACGCCCGGCTGGCTTGGGCGCGAGGCAGACCCAACCGCTTGACCCGGTGATGCCAACATGAGGGCGCCCCAAGCCAAACTCACCGGTCGGCTGCTGATCGATACCGCCATGGGCGGCTTTCTGGGCGACAAGCGCATCCGGCTGCTTGAAGCCATTGACAAAACCGGTTCCATTTCGCAAGCGGCCAAAGCGGTTCCGTTTTCGTACAAGGCGGCGTGGGACGCGGTCGATGACATGAACAACATCGCCCCCGAGCCGCTGGTGAATCGCTCCACCGGGGGTCGCCACGGCGGCGGCACCGAACTGACCGCCTTTGCCCGGCGGCTGATTGCCTTTTACCGCGCGCTTGAGCAGGAATCCCAGCGCGCACTGGAAAAGCTGACCGCCAATCTGACGCAAAGCGGTGTGCAGGACGTCGCCGATTTTCGGCAAGCCTTGAGGAGAATGTCGATGAAAACCAGTGCCCGCAACCAGTTCGCTGGCCCCGTGGTAGCGATCAAGGAAGGGGTGGTGGACACCGAAGTTACCCTGCAACTGGCCCCCGGTCTTGAACTGGTGGCCATCGTCACCCGCGAGTCGGCCGAAAACCTGGAGTTGACGCTGGGACGGGATGTGCTGGCCTTTGTCAAAGCCTCGTCGATTCTACTGATGGCGGGCGAAGCAGGCCGCATCTCGGCGCGCAACCGTTTCACCGGAAACGTCACCAAGCTGCACCAGGGGCCGGTCAATGCCGAGGTGACGCTGACGCTGCCGGGTGGGCAGCACGTCATCACCGCCGTCGTCACCGATGACAGCGTGAATCGGCTTGGCCTGGCGCCTGGGCAAGCGGTGACTGCGGTGTTCAAGGCCTCCAGCGTGTTTTTGGCCGCCATCGACTGATGGGAGCCAGACTGATTGTTCATTTGTTTTAAGAAGGAGTTGTCGTGAAACCATCCCGCCTGATTGCCTTGTTGCTGTCACCTTTGATTGCCGCCTCGTTTGGCGTGCGCGCCGACGAGATTTCGGTGGCGGTTGCTGCCAACTTCAATGCACCGATGCAAAAAATCGCCGCCGGGTTTGAAAAGGAAACCGGCCACAAGCTGCTGACCTCTTTTGGTGCCACTGGCAAGTTTTACGCCCAGATCAAAAACGGCGCGCCCTTTGATGTGCTGCTGGCTGCCGATGACGAAACCCCGGCCCGGCTGATCAGGGAAAACGCCGCCGTGGCAGGCAGCCAGCTCAACTATGCGATTGGCAAGCTGGTGCTGTGGTCAGCCAAGCCAGCGGTTGTTGATGGCGCAGGCGAAGTTTTGAAGCATGGCGGCTTTGACCATCTGGCGATTGCCAACCCGAAACTCGCGCCTTATGGTGCGGCTGCGGTCGAGGTGATGAAGGCGCTGGGCGTGCATGACGCGCTGCAGCCCAAGCTGGTGACCGGTGAGAGCATCGCGCAAACCTACCAGTTCACCAGCAGCGGCAACGCCCTGCTGGGCTTTGTGGCGCTGTCGCAAGTCTTGAAGGACGGAAAAATGGAAGGCTCTTACTGGCTGATTCCCGCCAAACTGTACACACCGATACGCCAGGACGCGGTCATTCTGGAAAAGGGCAAAGGCAA
Organism: Rhodoferax sp.; assembly: GCA_035368905.1. Classification (GTDB taxonomy): domain Bacteria; phylum Pseudomonadota; class Gammaproteobacteria; order Burkholderiales; family Burkholderiaceae_C; genus Rhodoferax. The sequence continues at coordinate 4,631 of DAOSLL010000206.1, read as the reverse complement.
ACCGGCAGTGCAGGCCCTGATGAACTATCTGAAAGCCGACAAGGCCAAAGCCATCATCACCTCGTTTGGCTACGCGCTGCCTTGACCGGCGGTTGCCCGACAGAAAACCGGCAGAAACAGCGAACCCGGCCAGCGGGCACGAAACTCGCTTGGTGACTGGCAGATTCACTTCAGCGGGCATCCATACCATGGGTCGATCATCATGAAAATTGCTGTTGCCGCCAAAGACAACTGGGCGCAGGTGGCAGGCCACGCGGGCCAGGCCCGCCACTGGCTGGTGTTTGACTGCCAGCCGGGCGCTGAGCTGCCCGAGCCAGTGCGGGTTGAACTCGCCAGGGAACAACTACCGCATCACTTCAAGGACGAAGGCCCGCATCCGCTGCATGGTGTCGAGATTTTGGTGGCTGGCAGCGCCGGGGATGGCTATGTCCGCCACATGGACAAGTGGGGCGCTCAGGTGCTGCTGACCGGCGAAACCGAGCCCCTGGTTGCCTTGAACAAAATCCTCGCGGGCGAGGCCCTGTTGGACACCCGTTTCGACATCACCACAAGCCTGTGCAAACTGCGCGACCTGTTCTCGCGCCATTGACATGCACGCCTTGAACGACAGCCAATTGCTGGCCTTGCTGGAAGATGACGTGCCCTGCGCCGACCTGACCACCGACACCGTGGGCATTGGGGAACAGTCTGCCCAGATCGAATTTCGGGCGCGCTTTGCCATGACCGTTTGTGCCAGTGAAGAGGCCGCCCGGATGTTTGAATCGGCCAAAGCGGATCGCGCTGCGGGCGGCATCCGGTCTGACAACGCGGGCGCGTATGGGGCTGGCGGGGCTGCGGAGGCTGACTTTTTGGTGACATCGGCAGCTTACATGGCAGTGCCCAGCGACGTGCAAGTCAATTTTGGAAAGTCCGGATGAACCCGTCGCATGACTGCCGCGACCTGCTGCTGACCGAACTGCTGGGCCGACCGGTCGTCGCGCGCGCCGCAGCCGACCCGCTGCGCCCGGTGCTGGCGAGCCTGCTGGCGGGCCGCTCATTGAACCAAGGGTTGCTGCCCGCCACGCTGGGTTTGCCAGAGTCGGCCTTGCAAGCGCTTTGGCACGACTACTTTCCCGGTGCCCGGCTGAATCTGCAAAGCGGCCCGGTCGCTGACATGGCCGAGCTTGACGACATCCGGCAACTGCTGCTGGCCTACCGTGCCGGTAGCCACGACTCTGAAGCCTGGCTGGCGCACAGCGTGGCTTATGGCTGCGGCGGGCGCAACCACCTTTGGCAAGACCTTGGCTTGGCCGACCGGGGCGAGCTCTCTTGCTTGATGACCACAGCCTTTCCTGCACTGGCGGCCTTGAACACCGGCGACATGAAATGGAAGAAATTCATCTACCGCCATTACTGCTCACAAGAAGGCATTTACGTCTGCCCGGCGCCGTCTTGTGGCGAATGTGCCGATCATGCCAAGTGTTTCGCCCCTGAGGTGTGAGCCCGCCAATGCGCACCGGACCAGCCGCTAAGATACACCTCGAACGGCTGAAATTGACCGTTGTGCTGCTACCAGTCACAGCCATCGCGGACCAGCGCCCCTCCTGCAAAAACCAGCGCAACAAGCCGCGCAAGTTGCGCAGGAAGGGGCGCTGGTCCGCCCATGTTGCAACTTTACTTTATATAACAAATGAGCCTCTAGCCCAATCACAGTATGCGCTGGCAGCTATATTTTGCATAGCTAAAAGAAGATTCGCTGGCGCTGCGCACTTGGCGATGGCTTCCGGAAAAAATAAACGGTCAATCTCAACCGCGCAAAGAATCAACCCATGTTTTTGAACGACAGTGATCTGCAAGCCATCTGGCTGACGGTGCGTCTGGCGGGCATCGTGACGCTGATTTTGCTGCTGATTGGCACGCCGGTCGCCTGGTGGCTGGCGCGCAGCAAGGCCTGGTGGAAAGGGCCGGTTGGCGCGGTGGTGGCCTTGCCGCTGGTGTTGCCGCCCTCGGTGCTGGGTTTTTACCTGCTGCTGGCGATGGGGCCAAATGGGCTGGTGGGGCAGTTCACCCAGGCACTGGGCCTGGGCATGTTGCCGTTCACCTTCTGGGGCCTGGTGCTGGCCTCGGTGTTTTACTCCTTGCCCTTCATGGTGCAGCCCTTGCAAACCGCCTTCGAGGCGATTGGCGAGCGCCCGCTCGAAGTCGCTGCCACCTTGCGCGCGTCGCCACTGGATGCCTTCTTTACCGTGGCGGTGCCGCTGGCGCTGCCGGGGTTTTTGACTGCATCCATCCTGACCTTTGCCCACACGGTGGGTGAATTTGGCGTGGTGCTGATGATTGGCGGCAACATTGCGGGCGTCACCAGGGTGGCTTCGGTGCAAATTTATGACCATGTGGAGGCGATGGAATACCTGCAAGCGCATCGGCTGTCAGCCGTGATGCTGATCTTCTCGTTCCTGGTGCTGCTGGCGCTGTACGCCTGGCGGCCCCAGGCTCGCAAGGCGCTCTGAGATGAGCGGCATTCAGGCGCGCTTTCGCCTCGACTGGTCAGGCTTTGTGCTCGATGTCGATCTGGATTTGCCAGCGCGCGGGGTAACCGCGCTGTTTGGCCATTCCGGCTCGGGCAAAACCACCTTGCTGCGCTGCATCGCCGGGCTGGAGCGCCCCGCCATCGGTCGCCTCACGGTTGATGGCGCGGTCTGGCAAGACGATGAGCCCAAGGGACAGCGTGGCAGTGGCCATTGGCTACCCACCCACCAGCGACCGCTTGGCTATGTGTTTCAGGAAGCCAGTTTGTTTCCCCACCTCACTGTGATGGGCAATCTGCAATATGGACTCAAGCGCAGCCCCGGCGCGGCGCGCGTCAGCCTGGATCAGGCCATCGAAATGCTCGGCATCGGCCACTTGCTGGATCGCAAACCGGCCCACTTGTCGGGCGGTGAACGCCAGCGTGTCAGCATGGCGCGCGCCCTGGCGGTAAGCCCGCGCCTGCTGCTGATGGACGAGCCTCTGGCCGCGCTGGACCTCAAGCGCAAGCAGGAAATCCTGCCCTACCTGGAACGTTTGCACCGCGAGCTGGACATTCCGGTGCTGTATGTCAGCCATTCACCCGACGAAGTGGCGCGGCTGGCCGATCACATCGTCGTCATGGCAGAAGGCCGGGCGGTGGCGGTCGGGCCGCTGACCGACACCCTGGCGCGGCTGGACCTGCCGATTCAATTGGGCGAAGATGCCGGTGTGGTGCTGCAAGGCAGCGTGGCCGAACGTGATGAGCGCTGGCATCTGACCCGAGTGGCATTTGATGGCGGCAGCGTGTGGGTGCGCGATGGTGGTCAGCGGCAAGCTCAGGCGGTGCGGGTGCGCATTCTGGCCCGGGATGTCAGCATTGCCTTGCAACCGGTCAGCGCCAGCAGCATCCAGAACTGCCTGAGCGCGGTGGTCGATGAGATCGCCGATGACCTCCACCCTGCCTTGTCGTTGGTGCGCCTGAAGGTTGGCAACTCGCCCATCACCGCCCGCCTGACGCGCCGCTCTGCCGCCGCGCTGGCGCTGGCACCGGGCCAGCCGGTGTGGGCGCAAATCAAGGCGGTGGCGCTGATTGGCTAGCCGGAATTTTTTGCCATTGTCTTGAACCGCTGATTCGCGTCGTTGAGCCCCTGCTGGCGGGGCTAGACACCAAGCGTCAGTACAGCAGCAAGGTTTGGCTGTGTCGCTGTTGCCACGACTTCTGAAGCCGGACAAGCCGGAATTGGACGGCCTTCGTCGCGAGGGCGCGACCCCTACACAAATAGTCTGCGCCGATTTGAATTTGTAGGAGTTGCGCCCTCGCGGCGAATGACATGGAATGTTTGAATTCTTCGCATGACATGCAAAGACTTGACTTGTTAGAGACCAAGTCCGACAGGCTGCTAGTGGTGACGGACAGCTTTGTCGCGAGAACTTCGTCAAGGAAAGCACCAGCAACTTCCACTTATTGGACGAATGAAGCACGTTGAGTGCTGATAATAGCTCTCGGCGACGGTTAGGTCGAGCAACGACACATTGCAACTGGTTACGTTTTATTGACTTGGATCAGAAAATCACGCAAATAGCGCAAGTAACTCTGAATATTCCCCCAAATGGGGGATATCGAAGAGTGAAGAGTCTGGTTATATTGTTCGCGAATTGATCCTTGGCATTGCCCCATCTGTCTTCCTGCCCAGGCAATTTTTGGCTGCACCTTGCCTGGCCGGGTTTTGGATCTGAGCATCAATTCGCGGTGACCTGCTTGAGCAAAGGTCTTGTCTTCAATAACGAGAAAAAAAAATGAGCGTGTTGAATTGGGTAAAAGCTGTAGTCGAACATCAACTTACTTTTCTATTGGTGGGCGCGGCAGGTTCTATGCAGGCAGCTACTCCCACTGTGGCAGCCATTAACACCAGCTACGGCGTGTTTTTGTAGGTGCCGTATTTCAGGTCAATCAGCACAAGAACAGCATGGGGAAAAACGATAACTCACCGATCAAGGTCGCAGTGGTTGAAGACCACCCCGAGTTTCGTGATGCCTTGTGCCAGACCCTGGTCCAGTCACCTTGTTTCGAACTGCTGGAGCCATGCAAAGAGTAACCATCCCCCGGCAAAGCCGGGGGCTTTAAGAATTGTGAGCCGCTAAAA
>DAOSLL010000205.1:0-6635 GCA_035368905.1 Rhodoferax sp. | reverse complement strand
GCAGATTTTTGGCGGCAATGGCTACATCAACGAGTACCCGCTGGGCCGACTATGGCGCGATGCCAAGCTGTACGAAATTGGAGCTGGCACATCGGAAATTCGCCGCATGCTGATTGGCCGCGAACTGTTTGCTGAAACCTGCTGACAGGGCACCCGCGCAGCGGGTGCTTTTGGGGCTGACTTAGGCGGCTGCTTTTTGCGCGCCGGCCCGGCGCTGATGGTATTTCCAAGACAGCTCTTCCCACTCGATGACCAGCATGCCGCCCGATGCTTCATGCTGTTTTTCCCAATTGGTGATCAGATCCAGGCAGGCATGGTCAATGTAGTCGAGCTCTTCAAAATGGACGTGCAGTTCTGCCCCAGGGCGCACCCCTTCGAGTTCGGCTGCCAGCAAAGGCAGGCGAATCAGCGTCGCCGAGCCTTTCAGATACAGGTTAAGGCGATTGTTGACCTTGTCGTCTTCCCAGCGGATTTCCAGGTGCGAGAAGATGTACAGCAACTTGAAAATAGACAGCGCCAGGCCAAACAGCACACCCTTGAGCAAGTCGGTCGAGACAATGACGACGATGGTTGAAAAGTAAATGGCCGCCTCGGTGCCGCCATACTGCAGCAGTTTGGGCACGATTTTGGGGTAGGCCAGCTTGTAGCCGGTAAACACCAGCAGGCCGGCCAGGCTGGCCACCGGAATATAGGCCAGTGTGAACGGCAGCACCGCCGCAAACACCAGCAGCCATACCCCATGCAAAATGGCAGAAGTGCGGGTTTGGCCGCCCGCATCGACATTGGCGCTGGAGCGCACGATCACCCCGGTCAGCGGCAACACGCCCAGCAGCCCGCACAACGCATTGCCGACACCCTGGGCGGCGAGCTCCTTGTCGTATTTGGTGCGCGGCCCCTGGTGCATCTGATCAACCGCGCTGGCGCACAGCAGGGTTTCGGCGCTGGCAATAAAGGCCACTGAAGCAGCAGCGATCAGCACCCCGCTGTGAAAAACATTCTTCAGATTGTCCAGCGTCGGAAACTGGATCACCGACCAGATGTGGTTGATGTCACTTGGGTTGGCCAGCAAATCCGGGATGTACTTGATTTTGAGTTGCAGCACAGAGGCAGTGACCACGGCGACGATGATGGCCACCAGCGGGGCCGGCAGCATCTTGAGTTTTTTGGGTGCAAAACTGGTCCATAGCGCAATAACGGCGATCGTCAGAATGCCAATGCCCAAAGCGGCCTGTGGCGCACCGCCATCTGCCACTGCATGCGAAAAGGCACCGGGCAGGCCGACCAGGTTGTCAATGCCCGAGCCAATCGGCCGTCCGTCAAGCATCACATGAAACTGCGAGGTAAAAATCAGCACGCCAATGCCCGCCAGCATGCCGTGAATCACTGCCGGCGACACCGCCCGAAACCACTGGCCCAGCTTGAGCAGGCCGGCCGCGAGCTGCAGCAGCCCGGCCAGCAGCACAATCACGCCCATCATCGCCAAGCCATACTGCTGCACGATTTGCCATACCAGCACCGTCAGGCCAGCGGCCGGGCCGCTCACCTGCAGCGGCGAACCGGCCAGCCAGCCGACCACAATGCCGCCAATGATGCCGGTGATCAGCCCGGCCGTGGGCGGCACCCCGGAGGCAATCGAAATCCCCATGCACAGCGGCAGGGCGACCAAAAAAACGACCACCGAGGCCAACGCATCTTTGCCGAAATTGCTGCGGTAATACTGGAATGTTGACATGGTGTGGGCCATCTTTCGACCTTTCGCTGATGAGGAATATTTTGGCACTTGCTGGCCCGATGTCTCGGCAATCAAGTGTCTGATTCCATTTCTAAATCATCCATGTCGTTGCGATCTCGCCTTGCCTTGCGTTTGCAATGTCTGCGGCAGGCTGCCCAGACACGAATGGCCTAGAAATGAAATGAGCCGCTGCAGTTTAACGGATCAAGAAGCTGCATTTTGACCCGGCGCGACCCACATGCAGCGTTTGCTGGCCGAGCCTGGCAGCGCCGCAGCCAGCGCGTTTGCTTGGTTTCATTTCGGCTACAGTTGGATTTTTTAGGCATTTTGCATGACCACTTCCGTTCAAGACCTGATTGACAATAACCGAGCTTGGGCCGGGCGCATTGAGCAGCAGCGCCCGGGATTTTTCAGCCACCTGGCGCACCAGCAGTCACCCAAGTACCTGTGGATCGGCTGCGCAGACAGCCGTGTGCCGGCCAACGAGATCACCGGGCTGGAGCCCGGCGAGATATTTGTGCACCGCAACATTGCCAACGTGGTGGTGCACTCCGACCTGAACGCGCTGTCGGTCATTCAGTATGCGGTCGATCACCTCAAAGTCGAGCACATCATGGTGGTCGGGCATTACGGCTGCGGCGGCGTGCTGGCGGCCCTGCGTGGCACCCGGGTTGGCCTGGCCGACAACTGGCTGCGCCATGTGCATGATGTCAAGCTGCGCCATCGCCACCGGCTTGATCACCTGACGGTGGCGGCCCAGGAGGATGTGCTGTGCGAGATGAATGTGATCGAGCAGGTCGGCAATGTCGCCATGAGCAATGTGATGCAAGATGCCTGGAGCCGGGGTCAGCAGGTGACGGTGCATGGCTGGTGTTATGGCCTGAAAGACGGTTTGGTGAAAGACCTCGGGGTCAGCATGCAAGGCAGCGGCGAGGTGGTCAACGTTTTTCGCCACGCCTTCAAGCGTTACCCACGGGGCACAATATGAGGTTGATCGGGACGATCTATGCCAGGCGAGTGCCTGGCTGACCCAGCCCGCAACCCAGCAGAAAGCAAGCACATGTTTCCTACCCGCCTTGACTCCAGCGTCGCTTACGACATTGCCAAAGCCATGATGGACGGCTTTAACCGGCATTACCAACTGTTCAGAACCGCATCGGGGCGCGCCAAGCAGCGCTTTGAGGCGGCAGACTGGGTCGGCCAGCAGCGCGCCCAACGCAACCGCATCGAGTACTACGACCTGCGGGTGCGTGAGTGCCTGGCCCGCCTGGAGCAGGATTTCAAGGCCGGCGAGCAGCCGATGGACATCTGGCAACAGGTCAAGCTGCATTACATCGGCCTGCTGGTGGACCATCATCAGCCTGACCTGGCCGAGTCATTTTTCAACTCGGTCACCACCCGGATTCTGCACAGCAGCTATTTCCATAACGACTTCATTTTCATTCGCCCGGCGGTCAGCACCGAGTACATCGAAAACGGCGAGCCAGAAGCCTACCCGACCTATCGTGCCTATTACCCGACCAGTCCGCAGATGCAGGATGTGCTGCTGCAGATCGTCCAGGACTTTGACCTGCAATGCGAATTTGAAGACCTGACACGCGATGTCAGCTTGGTGATGGGGGTTATCCATAGCCTGGTGGGCAAGTTCAAGCTGCAAACCAATTGCCAGTTCCAGGTGTTGACCAGCCTGTTTTTTCGCAACAAGGGTGCCTACATTGTGGGCAACATGATCAACGGCTTCAATGAATACCCGTTTGCCCTGCCACTGCTGTACACGCCGGGCGACAAGCAACTGGTGATTGATGCCATGCTGTGTGGTGCCGACGAACTGCACATGCTGTTTGGCTTTGCCCACGCCTATTTTTTGGTCGACATGGAAATCCCCAGCGCCTATGTGCAGTTCTTGCACCGCGCCATGCCGCTCAAGCCGCGCAATGAAATCTACAACGCACTTGGACTGGCCAAGCAGGGCAAGACGCTGTTTTACCGCGACTTCTTGCACCACCTGCGCCATTCGCGCGACAAGTTCCGCATTTCGCCCGGCATCAAGGGCATGGTGATGCTGGTGTTTGACCTGCCAAGCTACCCTTATGTGTTCAAGCTCATCAAGGACTTTTACCCGCCACCCAAAGAAACCAGCCGCGAACAGATCAAGGGCAAGTACCTGCTGGTCAAGCAGCACGACCGGGTTGGGCGCATGGCCGATACGCTGGAATACAGCCTGGTGGCGTTTCCGCGTCACCGATTTACCGACGAGCTGATTGCCGAAATCAAGAAATTTGCCCCCAGCCAGATTGAAATCAGCGAGCGCGACCGGGATGGCCAGACCGAAGTGATCCTGCAGCACGTGTACATTGAACGGCGCATGATCCCGCTCAACATCTACCTGCAAGAAGCCTTTGATGCCGGTGGCGCTGATGCCAACAACACCAGCCCGGGGGCACTCTACGCGCGTGAACAGCTTGAGCGCGGCGTGATCGAATACGGCAATGCCCTGAAAGACCTGATCGCCGCCAACATCTTTCCGGGCGACATGCTGTGGAAAAACTTTGGTGTCACGCGCCACGGCAAGGTGGTGTTTTATGACTACGACGAGATCGAGTACATCACCGATTGCATCTTTCGCAAGGTGCCAACACCGCGCTGTGAAGAAGACGAGATGTCCGGCGAGGTCTGGTATACGGTTGGCCCCAAGGATGTGTTTCCCGAGACCTTTGGGCCGTTTTTGCTGGGCAATCCGATGGTGCGCGAGATGTTCATGAAACACCACGCCAACCTGCTTGACCCGGCCTATTGGCAAAAAAACAAGGACAGCATTCTGGCGGGCCACCTGTTTGACGTGTTTCCGTATGAGCAAGGCAAGCGCTTTCACCAGCAGCGAATCAGTTCCGGGCCAGCGGCAGCCACCTGATTCACTACTTTTAACATAGCTGCCAGCGCTTGTACCATAAGGGCTGGAACCACTTTTTATTGATAAGGAATGATATGACCGAAGCCATTGTGATCGTCAGTGCCGCCCGCACCCCGATGGGGAGCTTTCAGGGTGATTTTTCCAGCCTGGCCGCGCATGACCTGGGTGGCGCTGCCATCCGGGCGGCGGTGGAGCGTGCCGCTGTGGCACCGGCGCTGGTGGACGAAGTGCTGTTTGGCAATACCCTGATGGCCGGTCAGGGCCAGGCACCGGCGCGCCAGGCCGCGTTCAAGGGTGGTCTGCCGATCAGCGCCGGTGCCGTGACCCTGTCCAAAATCTGTGGCTCGGGCATGCGTGCGGCGATGTTTGCGCATGACATGCTCAAGGCCGGCAGTGCCGACGTGCTGATCGCCGGTGGCATGGAAAGCATGACCAATGCGCCCTACCTGCTGCAAAAGGCACGCGCTGGCTACCGTATCGGCCATGACCGCATGTTTGACCACATGATGCTCGATGGCCTGGAAGACGCTTATGAGCCGGGCCGATCCATGGGCACCTTTGGCGAGGATTGCGCCGCCAAATTCGGATTTACACGGCAACAACAAGACCAGTTTGCCACCACCAGCGCCACGCGGGCGCTAGCCACCATTGCATCGGGCGGATTCGCCGCCGAAATTACCCCGGTCACCATCAAAGGGCGCGGCGGCGACAAGCTGATCAGCGTCGACGAGGGGCCAGGCCGGGTCAAGCTCGACAAATTCAGTTCGCTCAAACCGGCTTTCAAAAAAGACGGCACCATCACTGCTGCCAGCAGTTCCAGCATCAACGACGGTGCGGCAGCCATGGTGCTGATGCGTGAATCCACCGCTGCGGGCCTGGGCTGCAAGCCACTGGCGCGGCTGGTTGCGCACGCGGTCCATGCGCAGGAACCCAACTGGTTTGCCACGGCACCGGTCGGCTCGGTGCGCAAGGCGCTGGCCCGGGCTGGCTGGAGCGTCGGCGATGTCGATCTGTGGGAGGTCAATGAAGCCTTTGCCGTGGTGGCAATGGCCCTGATGCATGACCTCAAGCTAAGCCACGACATCGTCAATGTCAATGGCGGAGCCTGCGCGCTGGGTCACCCGCTGGGTGCCAGCGGTGCCCGCATCATGGTCACGCTGATGTATGCGCTGCAAGCGCGCGGCCTGAAGAAAGGGGTTGCCACGCTGTGCATCGGTGGCGGCGAGGCAACCGCAGTGGCGCTTGAAATGCTATAGTAATAGTAGCTTTTGGCGCTTTACTGATATGGGCTAGAGGCCAATTTGACATGAATCTGTGAGTTAATCAACCAGGAAGCTGATCATGCTGCTGACCCAAGAACAGGAAATGGTGCGCGACGCAGTTCGCGCTTTTGCCTTGGCCGAACTTTGGCCAAATGCCGCCAAATGGGACAAGGAACACCACTTTCCCAAAGATGCGCATCAGGGTCTGGCGGCGTTGGGTGCTTATGGCATTTGCGTGCCTGAAGACCAGGGCGGTGCCGGGCTGGATTACCTGACGCTGGCGCTGGTGCTCGAAGAAGTCGCTGCCGGTGATGGCGGCACCAGCACGGCGATTTCTGTCACCAACTGCCCGGTTAACGCTATCTTGATGAAGTATGGCAACGCCGCGCAGAAAAGGCAGTGGCTTGAGCCGCTGGCACAGGGCCAGATGCTGGGCGCTTTTTGCCTGACCGAGCCGCATGTCGGCAGTGATGCCTCATCGCTGCGCACCACGGCGGTCAAAGACGGGGACAGTTACGTCATCAACGGCATCAAGCAGTTCATCACCAGCGGCAAGCATGGCGACGTGGCCATCGTGATTGCCGTCACCGACAAAGGCGCGGGCAAGCGCGGTATGAGCGCCTTTCTGGTGCCAACCGATGCGCCCGGCTATGTGGTGACGCGCCTGGAAGACAAGCTCGGCCAGCACAGCAGCGACACCGCGCAAATCAGCTTTGACAATTGCCGCGTG
>DAOSLL010000204.1:0-6646 GCA_035368905.1 Rhodoferax sp. | reverse complement strand
TGGCAAGCATTGAAAGCAATTCGATCGGCAACACTGACAACGGCGGAAAAGCGGGCGATGCTGGCAGTATCAGCATCACTGCCAGCGGTGCGCTTTCCATCGCCAATGGCGGCACAATATCCTCCAGTACATCCTCCTCCGGCATGGCTGGCACGGTCAAAGTCAGCGCTGGCTCTATCGCCATTGATGGGCAGGGCAACACGACTGGCATTGCCAGTCAGGCGCTCGGCGAAGCTGACAATGCCGGCAAAACGGGTGATGCTGGCAGTATCGACATCACGGCCAGCGGTGCACTTTTGATCGTCAATGGTGGCGGAATATCTTCCACTACTTTCTCCTTTGGCAACGCTGGCACGGTCAAGGTCAGCGCTGGTTCCATCACCATTGATCGTCAGGACAGCAATTGGGCAGGCATTGCCAGCCAGGCTATCGGCGACGCTACCAACGGCGGCAAGACGGGTGATGCCGGCAATCTTGACATCGCCGCCAGCGCTGCGCTTTCCGTCATCAATGGTGGAAAAATTTCTTCTGGTACCTTCTCCTCTGGCAAGGCTGGCACGGTCAAAATCAGTGCAGGAACACTGTTGGTTGACGGTAAATTCAGCAGCATCAATGCCAAAGCAGATGCTGGGTCATCTGGCCAGACCGGCAGTGTCAGCGTTACCGCGCTTGACGGCATCACACTCAGCAATCAAGGCACCCTGTCGATCCAGAACGATGCCACCCTGGCCCAACCCGGCACCCTGACACCCACCCTGCTGACGGTTTCAGCGCCAATCATCGCCATAAGTGGTGGCCAGATCAGCGCCGCCTCGACCGGTAATGTGCCTGCCGGCAGCATTCAAGTTGTTGGCAGCAAGCTGTTGCTGGAAAACGGCAGCAGCATCGCCACCTCGTCCAACCTGGGCAATGGTGGCCCGATTGACATTGCGGCAGCCGCGTTGTGGCTCAACAATTCCCAGATCACCACATCTGTGGCCGGACGGACTGGCAATGGTGGCAACATCAGCATTGCGGCGGACGTGCTGGCCATGAACACCGGTTTCATCCAGGCCAATACCGTCGCGGCCAACGCCAGCGGTGGCCTGGTGTCGGTTACGGCGCAAAACCTGATTCCCAGCGGCACCAGCCTGATACTCGGTGGCAACACGCCCTACAGCGTTCAGCCCGGCGTTTTCGGCTACAACGTCATCCAGGCGGCCGCACCAACCGGCATCAGCGGTGTGATTCAGGTGTCGGCACCAACCCTCGATGCAGCGGCCAGCCTGCTGGGTCTGAACACCGGTTTGATGAGGAATGATCAGCTTGCGCGACACCCCTGCGACAACATCGGCGGCAGTTCGCTGGTACCGGTTGGACGCGGCGGTTTGCCACCAGGTGCTAACGATTTTCTCAGCCCCGGCCAGTTCAGTGCGAGTTTCATCGCCACAACGATTGGCAAGACCGGCCATTCCGCCATTGGCTCATCCTTGCCCCTGGCAGCTTATTCGCCTTGTCAGGGAGCCTTGTAGATGCAAAAAGCGCCATTAATTGGGTTGGCCACGCTGCTCGCAGCCGGTTTCGCACTGGCGATTGAGCCCGATCATCTGAACCAGCAGACACCACCGCTGCCGCCTTATCTCAAGCCCGCGCCTGAAGAGAACTTTGCGCTGCCACCGGTCGCGCCCGATGCCGCTGTCATCATGCCAAGTGCGCAAAACGTGGTGCTTGACCGGGTGCTTTTTGTCGGCAACAGCGTTGTCAGCACGCAAGACTTGCAGGCCGTAGCAGCCCCGCTGATTGGCAAGGTCGTCGGTGCCGCAGACATTGAGACACTGCGCCAACAGGCCAGCCTGCTGTACGTCAAACGCGGCTATGTCAATTCTGGTGTGGTGCTGGCAGCCGATGCGTTCAAGCAACGCACGCTGACGCTGCGGGTCATCGAGGGCCGACTCAAGGAGATCCGGCTGCGCGGCCTTGACGGGCTCAACGAGCACTATGTCGCAGACCGTCTGGCGCAGGGCGACGAACCGTTCAACCTCCAGACGCTGGGCGAGCGTTTCCAGTTGCTGCTGACCGACCCCCTGTTTGACCGCATGAACGCACAACTGCTGCCCGACACCGAACGTGGCAAGGCGATCCTCAACGTCGATATCGACCGGGCGCTCCCCTACCAGTTGAGCCTGTCGGCCAACAACTATCGCCCGGTATCCATCGGTGCCGAAAACGCCACGCTGAGCGGCTGGGTGCGCAACCTGACCGGTCGTGGTGACATCCTGGAGGCAAGCTATCAAAGCCCGCTGGGTGACGGCTCTGCCAGGCGCAGCGCGCTGGGCTGGCGGATGCCACTCAATACCTGGGGCACCCAGTTGTCGGTCAATTACGACCAAGGCAGCTCATCGGTGATCGAACAGCCGCTTGAGCCGATTGACATCCAGAGCCAATTGTTCAACCACGACATCGGCATCAGCCAGACCCTGTTCGAGACGCTGCGGCACAAGCTGGTCGTCGGCATCAACCGGGTCGGGCGCGAGGACCGCACCACGCTGCTCGGGGTGCCGTTTTCTTTCACGCCGGGCGAGCCTACCGGCACATCCGAGGCCACCGACTGGCGCTTTTGGCAGGAATATTCGCACCGCTGGGACAAGCAGGTGCTGGCCTTGCGATCAACCTTTACCAAGGGCGAAAACAACCAGACTGACATCGGCACGGTGCCGGGCGCGACACCTGATCGCCGCTACTGTGTCTGGCTCGGGCAGGCCCAGTATGCCCAGCGGCTGTTTGACAAAGACACCCAGTTGATTGTTCGCCTGAATGTCCAAAGCTCGCCGCAGCGGCTGCTGGCGATGGAAGGCATGTCGGTGGGCGGCATCAGCACCGTGCGCGGCTACCGGGAAAACCAGATGGTGCGCGACAACGGGGCAGTGGCCAATGTCGAGCTGGATTTTCCACTGATAGCAGATGGTGCCAACAAGTTGCACCTCAATCTGCGGCCCTTTTTTGACTATGGCCGGGCCTGGAACAAGGGTGAGGAGAAATCGGCCATTTCCTCCGTCGGCCTGGTCGCCCGGCTGCGCTGGCAGCGCTGGGCGCTTGATCTGGCGCTGGCCAAACGCCGATCGCACCCGGATTCCGTCACCAGCAGCGGGTCCAATCTTCAGGACAAGGGCATCCATATTCAGGTGTCTTACAACTTTTTCGGGGCGGGCCAATGAGCGTCTTTCGATTGCGTTGTGTCGCCTGCATGCTGGGGCTGCTGCTGGCCGTTGGCGCGGCCGGTGCCAGCACAGTCACCCAAACAGATGCCCAAACATTGGCACGCGCCGTAGCGCTGCGTAACGGCGGCAGTTTGCAGCAGGCCATCGAAATTTTCAGCGCCCTGCGCACTGGCAGCGATGCGCCCACTGGCCTGGCTGCCACCGGCGAATTGGGAACAACTTTGCTGCAGGCGCGGCGTTACGACGAGGCCGAGCCACTGTTGCGCACGGCTTACGACAAAACCCAAGGCATTCAGCGGGCACGTTATGCCATTGAGCTGGGCAACCTGGCTGCCGCGCGGCGACAAGTGCCAGCGGCTTTGCTGCTCTATGTGGAGGCACGATCCCTGGCAGGCAACGACGGCGCATTGACCCTGGTCGCCCGCATCAATCAGGCCCGCCTGGCCGAGCGCCAGGAGCGGCCAGCCTTCCTGGCAGCGATCTCGCATGATCTCGCCAGCATCGGCGAGCCAATGGCGCGGGCGCAGGCCCGGCTATCGGTCGGCACACTGGCAGGCGAGATCGGCAGTATGCAAATCGCGTACAACAATCTTGAGGAAGCACGCACACTGGCCGCGCAGGTCGGCAACGCCCGCATCGAAATTGAAGCACTGGACGGCCTGGCACAGCTTTACGAAGCACAGGGTCGCTTGGCCGACGCGCTGCTGCTGAGTCGGCGTGGCAGTGCACTGGCACAGGCGGCACCGGGCGTGCTAACGGATATCTCGCTTCGTCTTGAATGGCGACAGGGCCGCCTGCTGGTGCTGCAAGGTGCCAATGATGAAGCGCAGGCAGCCTACCAGCGGGCGATTGCGCACATCGAAAGCATCCGCCAGGATATTCCAATTGAATACGAGGGCGGGCGGTCCTCGTTTCGGGACACGCTGGAGCCGATCTATCTCGGCTTGATCGACCTGCTGCTCAAGAAGGCCGACAAGGCTCAAGGCAGCGAGCAGACCAGCCTGTTGCGCCATGCCCGCGATATGGCCGAACTTATCAAGCAATCCGAACTGCAGGATTATCTGGGTGAGCGTTGCAGCGTTGATTCGGCGCAAAGCGGTGCGCAATCAGGCTTGGCAGCAGGTACCGCGATTGTTTATCCAATCATCCTGAAAGACCGCATCGAGATGATTTTTGAGGCGGGTAACGGCATTACGCGCCACACCAGCCCGATGGATGCCCAGTCACTGCGCAACCTGGTGTTGTCCCATACCGGCAACCTGCGCCGTCAGGAGTCGGCCTATCTTGAGGGGGCCAGCCAACTCTACGACTTGCTGGTCCGGCCTTTCGAAAAAGACCTGCAGACCCAGGGCATACACACCTTGCTGGTGGTGCCTGACGGCGTTTTGCGTTTGCTGCCATGGGCAACGCTCTTTGATGGCAAGCAGTTTTTGGTCGAAAACTTTGCAGTGGTAATCAATAGCGGTCTGTCGATGACCAGTCAGGCGGCGGATCGAACGCAAGGGTTTAGCGCGCTGGTGGCTGGCATGGCGGAGCCAGGTCCGGTGGTAGAAAAGCTGGCGCTCAGGCTGTCCGGAAATGCTGCCGACGCCGCTGCCATGCAATCAGGCGTTGCCGCCGGGCTGACCCAGAGCCGGGCAACGCGTGCCATATCGCCCACGATGCGCACGGCAAGCGTAGACACCCCGGAGCGTTTTGCGGCCTTGAAGAAAAGCCTGGTGTTGCCCGGTGTCAAGGCGGAAGTCGATGCTTTGTCGATCATTTTGCCCGGCACCCGGCTGCTTGATGCCACCTTTACCACCAGCCGTTTGCACGATGAGTTTGACAAGGGCACCTACCGCATCGCGCATCTGGCCACCCATGGGTTCTTTGGCAGCACTGGCAAACAGAGCTTCATCATGGCCTACGATGATCTGGTGACCATGGACGGTTTGCAAGAACTGTTGCAACTCGAAGGGGCCAGGAAGATCCCGATTGAGCTGCTGACCCTGTCGGCCTGCGAAACAGCCGAAGGCGATGATCGCTCTCCGCTGGGCATTGCCGGGGCAGCCATCAAAGCCAAGGCCAGAAGCGTGCTTGGCACCCTGTGGCCGGTGGCTGATGATGCAGCGCAGCAGGTGATGACGAAGTTCTACAGCAGCTTGGTCAGCGATGGCACATCCAAGGCAGAGGCACTGCGCCTTGCGCAACGGGCGCTGATTACGGACCGGGAGCTCGATCACCCGTTCTTTTGGGGTCCGTTTATCATCATCGGGAATTGGCGCTAAAGGCGGTTGAACATTTGCGGTATGGCAACCGTTACCGGGTGTTCCCTGCCAGTAGCCGTCGGTACCCAATTCGAGAGCGGTCAAAGCATATTCATTCGAACCTGGCCCCTTTGTGCATCAAACCCGGCGGCAGCTCAGCGCATCTCAAACAACTCCTGGTGAAATTGCTGTTGCGACAGCCCCATGGCGACAAAGTCATTTTTCAGCGATTGGCCGAACCGTGACGGACCACAAAACCAGATATCGGCATCGCGCCAGTCTGATACCTGGGCCGCAATGCGTGCCGCGTTGAGCTGGCCGTCACGCGCATCCACCAGCACCGTCAGGCCAATGTTTGCGGCTTTGGCATCGCTCTCAAGCAGGCTGATGGCATCGGCGTCGAAATCGCGGGTGCTGTGAAACAGGTGCACGCTTCTGCCATCGGGTGACTTGGCCAGGGTCTTCATGCGGGCGATGAAGGGCGTGATGCCAATGCCAGCGCCAACCCAGATCTGGCGCTTTTTTTCGCCTTCGAAATTGAAGCGACCGTATGGCCCTTCGACCTTGACCACATCCTTGAGCCGCAGGCGCTGCGCCAGGGTGCCGGTGTAGTCGCCAAGGGCTTTGATGATGAACGTCAGCCGACCGTCATTGGCCCAGGCCGATGAGATGGTGTAAGGGTGCGCACCCTCTTGTGCATGCAGGGTGACAAAGGCGAACTGCCCCGCCTCGTGACCGGCCCAGCGGCCCTGCAATGCAATGTCAAGCTCGGTCACCTGCAAGGCATCATGGCGGCGAATGCCCACCACCTCGCCGACAGTTTGCCGCCGGCTTGCGACCCGCCCCGACAACACCATCACAGCCGCCACGCTGCCCGCGCCCATCAGCACCAGCATGACCGGCCCGAGCAGGCCGCTCCAGTCGTCAAATTTCAGCAAGACCACCGAATGCCATACCAGCGCCAGGTAGGCCACCGCCAGCAAGCGGTGGGTCTTGAAAAAGTATTTGTACGGAAAGCGCCTGATCAAGGCCAACAGCAGCAGCGCTGCCGCCGCATAAAACGCCCATTCGCCAATGCTCTCAGCCAGGCCCCGGCCGCTGGCAAAAAATTGGCGCACCGGGTCATCGGGCATTGGTGGGCGCGGGCCACGTGCTGCGCGCTCCATCCAGCCCAGACCGACCAGCCATTTGGGCAAATTGGAA
>DAOSLL010000203.1:0-6663 GCA_035368905.1 Rhodoferax sp. | reverse complement strand
TTCGCCGCAAGCAGACTTTCGTTTTTGACACCCGAATCTCAGGAGCGGTCATTCAGCGGTGAAAATCACCTTTTCAAACTGGCTGTCGGCACTGCAGCGGTTGCGGACGGTCGCGGTCAACCCTGGAATTTCATCGATTTCTCCAAAGCGGTCATCGCTGACGTGGTTCCAATTTCGTCATCTCTTCACCTCCAAACCTCGAAAGCGGACATACGAGGGAAATGATCGATTTTTGCCAGTGGCTGTCGGTACTGCATCTGCCGCTGACATAGGTCTGGCCAAAATGCTAGCCCAATACCCGACATTCACCACATTCCCCCGGCTTGTTAAAGATGGTGAACATGCGTAGAAGCCGGAACGTTCGTTTTGGGCAGGACTGAACCGGCAGCGACAATATGTGGGACATCCCCTATCCGTCCAGCCCCCAAAATGGCTCCTTCCAAATGCTGTTAACTCCACCCGATCTCGACCAGTTCTTCAAATTGCACCGGGCGCTCATGTTTTTCGTGAGCCAGCGCCTCAATATTGATTCAGAGAGTGTCACGACGGCGCAGGAGTTCGCCGCCCTGTCGCCGCAAGTTCGGGCCAAAGCCCGTGATGCTTTGAATGCAAACCTCGATCTGATCGAGTCCTTTGTCGCTGAAAATCCGGCCCACTTCACAGAAGGCGAGCTCGACGTCGTTCGTTCTTGGCGACATCTTGTGGCCGGCAGGTTCTACGTTTTCCGGGAACTCAAGAACTACACAGTGTTCCTGTCCGCAAGCTCCCCAGCCATTGCCTACGGCGTCATGGCATTGTCCCAACCATTTGAGGACTTGACTGGGCCACACTTGCCGGTGCTGATTCAAACTGTCTTGTTGCCCTTTAAAAACATGATCGTCTACGACGGCTTGATGAGCGGCTACAACATCTCGTTTGGCCCTGGGATACGGCGAAATTTAAACCAGGATTTCAAGGAGGCCAAGGAGCGACACGGGATTGTCACGTCGTTGCCAATGTCAAACACGTCCTTGGCACCGAAAGCGCCGAAAGCCAAACCGCTCCCGACGCCGCCATCAAGGGAGGAAAAGGACCGAACCCTAAACGTCGTCCTCGGATTAATCAACCCGTTTTGCAATGAACATTTGACCGAAGAGTACGCCATACTTTGCCGCAAGTTGGCCGAGAAACTGGCCCGAAAGCGACCCTCGCCCCTGCTCCATGGCAGCCCGAATGCCTGGGCAAGCGCCATAGTTCGGGCCATAGGCGGGGTCAACTTCTTGCACGACAAGAGCCAGACACCTTACATGCGCTCAACTGACATCGACCACCTTCTTGGAACCAGCCCAAGCAACGGGGCAGCGAAACTGGCGGCAATCCGAAAGATGCTGAAGATTTACCCACTTGATCCGAACTGGACCTTGGCAAAGGTGGCTCTGGATCACTACTTGATGCAGCGCGGTGTACCAACTACGCCAGCCATGTGGAAGCCGTCCACTGCGCTCATCGCAGATTTGCAGAACGGCGGCGGAAACAGCCACATTACTTCTAGCCGGTTGTGGGACATCATCAACCGTTTCTTCATAACAACTGCTGATGCCATCGAGGCTGAGTCCCCAAAAACGGCCGAGAAGTTGCGAAGAGCAAGTCCGCACTGGATGAGGCACACCCACGCCACACACGCTTTGGCGCGGGGAGCAGAATTGACCACTGTGAGAGACAACCTGCGGCATGCCTCGGTGTCCACCACGTCGGTGTACCTTCACACCGATCAGGTCAAGCGAGCACGGCAAATGAGAGATGCCTTTGGCACGCCAAATGGTTGATGTCCAGAGCGAATTCCGTCGTCCACAGCACTTCGCTTTGCGATGTCTTTACAAAGTGTCTGAATTTCGGGGGATGGGCACATTTAGCCTGGTTTGCGCCAGGCCCCGCAATCGGGAGGCGAATTCTGAAGGTCGTTCCCTTGCCCACTTCCGATTGCACGTCAATCGTACCCAGGTGGCGTTGCACGATGCCCCACGCCAGTGACAGGCCCAGCCCGGTGCCTTTGCCTACCGGTTTGGTCGTAAAAAAGGGCTCGAAAATGCGGCCCACCGTGGCGGGCGCAATGCCGCAGCCGTTGTCCCTGATCTCGATCCACACCCATGCACCATCGCAGCCCGAGCGCAGGGTGATCACACCATGGGATTCAATCGCCTGCGCCGCATTCAACAGCAAATTCATGAACACCTGATTGATCTGCGAAGGAATGCAGTAAACCTCGGGCAAATCTCCCAGCTCCCGCACCACTTCTGCTTTGTATTTGACTTCGTTGTGCACGATATTGAGTGTGCTCTCCAGCCCCATATGCAAATCTGCCCACAACCAGCCGGATTCGCCAATCCGTGAAAAACCTTTCAGGTCCTGCACGATTTTGATGACCCGATCCAGCCCTTCGCCAGATTCGTGCAGCAAATTCTTCAAGTCCCCCACGATGAAGTCATGATCGCACTCGTTCTTGATGGCCTTGACACGCGCAAAGAGTGTGGGTTCCCGCGCCGCCAGCTGGTCTTCAAAGTCCATGTAGACCCGGTCAATGGACAAAAGATCGTCCACATAGTCCGCCAAAGTGCCCAAATTGGACCTGACAAACCCGATCGGGTTATTGATCTCGTGCGCCACGCCAGCCGCGAGTTGCCCGATGGCGGCGAGCTTTTCAGATTGAAGCAACTGCCCTTGCGCTTCGGACAGTCTTTGATTGAGCAGCGTGAGTTCGCTGATTTTTTGCTGCAACATGGCCTCGACGCGAACCCGTCGGGCAATGCGCCACAGGTCATTGCCAATCAATTGAACGGTATCTATATCAAAGTCGTCATAGTCGTCGCGCTTGTTGCCCATGCCCAGCATGATGCGCACCTGGTCTTCTTCAATCACGGGTACGGATATCAGCCTCTGCAATGGCGCGTGCCCCTCGGGTAGCCCCTTTTTAGCGAGATAGCTGGGGTAATCGTTAAAAGTCACGGCCTGTTTTTGCCTGAAGCAGTCGGCCCAGATGCCTGCCTGTCCAATCGGGTAGTGCGACTCATGAACAGCAGTGCAACCCTTCAGTGCCTTGCTGGACCAGGTCACCAGCTCAATGGTTTGCTGGTCCTCATTGACAAAATGTAAAAAGGCAATGCCGCTGCCGGTGAGCCGTTCGGCCAGTTCCAGCCCCTGTGTCAAGAATTCTTTCTCTGGCATCTTGCCGCCCAGCGAATCGATCAAAAGCAATGCCTGCGCACGCTCCACGTACCGCTGCCGCTGGGTTACATCGAGTGTTATTCCTCCGAGCAGGCGTTGGCCGTCTTCTCCATCAATGGCGAAGCGGCTTGACTCATAGAAGCTGCCGCGCAACTCATCTATCATCACTTCGGATTTGCCGCTTTGCTGTATGCGCTCCTCGTCGCGGGCAATCTTTTCGCCGATCGGTCCTGGAATGATTTCCAGAGTGGTCTTGCCGATCAAAGCATGCTTGTCAAAGCCAAAGTGGGCAAAACCCTGGTTGGCCATCACAATTCGCGAATCTTCATCCTTGATATAGACCAGCCCCGGCATGCAGTCGATAAAGCGCTGCATCATGTGCAGGGTGCTGCGTGTTTGCTGTTCGGCTTTGCGTCGGTCAGTGATGTTTTCCACAATGGCTGCGAAAAAATCGATGTCGTTGCTGGCATTGCGAACGGCGCGCACCGCAATAAAGGCATGCACGATTTCGCCGCTGGAGCGAATGAATCGCTTCTCCATGCTGTATTCGTTACTTTCGCCACTCAGCAGACGTTCAAACTCGGCAACATCCGCAGCCAGATCTTCCGGGTGGGTAAGGTCGGCCCAAGTCTTCTGGCTCAAAATCTCTCTGGAATAACCCAGTATGTCGCAGAGTGCCGGATTGACCCGGATCCAGCTTTTTTCCAGTGAGGTCACGGCCATGCCCACCATGGCACTGTCAAAGAACGCCGTGAATTGGGTGTCACTTCGATGCAATTTGTGTTCCACGTCGAGTGCCACCCGATGACGCCGTTGGTGCAGATACAGACTGACCGTGCTGATCAGCGCAACCGCACCAAACAACACGATCAGTTCATATGACTGCTTACGCCAGCTGGCATACACCAAAGGCAAATTTCGGCTTACGGACACCAGCAGGCTCTGGTTCATCACCAGGGAGTCAGGCTTTACCGTGTGCGCCGCCAGCAGCCGTTCGCTGTTCATCGTTTTGCTCCAACCTGTCATCACGCTGGTGTTTTGTCCACTTTCCATGTGACGGGTGAAAAAAGTTCCGGGCTGGGCGGTATTGGCGTTGGGCGGGCTTGCGGACTCCGGTGAAAAGACGAACACCTTGCCTTCGCCATGGACAATGCCCACGACGAGATCCGCAGTAGTGCGTACCCCTTCGAGCAGGGACTTGAAATCATCCGGCTCGAGGGCAACAGACACGGCACCCGCAAACTTGCCATCGGGCCCGATGATGCTTTTGATCGCAATCATGGAATTGACCCCCAGCACCGTCTGGAACGGGGCGCTCAGGTTCAGCGCGGCCGGGTTGGTTTCACGCCGTGCCATCTGGAAATACGCCCGGTCCGCAAAATTCTGCCCGGTGACCTCCGGGCGGCTGCTGAGCGTGATGGTGCCAGCGGCATCAAACACCGTCAGCGTCCTGACCCCTTCCATCGCACGGGCGACCACCTTGAGGTGTTGTTCGGTTATTTGCCGGCCATTGCCCTGGGCGGTCCGGTGCGGCATGTTCGCGCGAACGTCTGTCAAGACACGGTCAATCACCTTCAGATGGCGCCCCAGATCATCTCCAACGTTTTTTGCCTGCAACTTCAGCAATTCGCGGGCTTCCAGGTCAGTGCTTTCGTAGTTGTTCCAGATGTTCAGGCCGAAAGCCAAGCCTGCGACGACCAGCACGCTTGCCAGCAGCCACCAGTTCGAGCGGGTGGGCAAGTCCATGGGTTCGGTGGATGCTGTCATCTCGAGCCTTTGAGGGGCGCTGCGCCGTCAACAGAATCAAGTCGGTCGGGCGACACCGTGGGCTGGCGTGTCTCACGGTAGTGGCGAAACGCCTGCTGCACTTCCTGTTTGAGCTTTTCATCGTCCCAGGGTTTGGACAGGAAGCGATAAATGGCGCCTTTGTTGATGGCATCGGTCAGCGTGTTCAGCTCGGAATACCCCGACAGCACCAGCCGCAATGTGTCAGGATAAAGGTCCTTGACCCGGCTCAAGAACTCGGTGCCAGTCATGGTCGGCATGCGCTGATCGGACACGATGACCTGTACCGAGTTGGTCGCAAGCAGTTCCAGGCCCTGAGCCCCACTCTCTGCGCACAGTATGCGATACCCTTCCCGGCGCAACAAGCGCTTAAGGGCATTGAGGATGCTGGGTTCATCATCCACCAGCAGCAGGGTCAGTTGTTCTTCTTTGCCCGCCGGTCCAAAGTTCAGGCCAGCACCCTGGCGCAGCATGTCACTGATGGCTTGGGCCGGTACCGGGCGCGAAAAAAAGTAGCCCTGCATCTCGTCGCATTCATGGCGGCGCAAGTAAAGCATTTGCCCCTCGGTTTCGACCCCTTCGGCAATAACGGTTTTACCCAGTTTGTGGGCCATGGCGATGGTGGCGATGGCGATCGATGCGTTAACAGGGTTGCTTGTGATGTCGTTCACAAACGACTGGTCAATTTTGATGACATCAATGGCAAACCGCGACAAATAGGCCAGCGACGAATAACCGGTGCCAAAATCATCCAGCGAAATGCGCAGGCCCAGCGCTTTGAGCCGCTCGACAATCCGGATGGCGGTTTCAGCGTCATGCATCATGACGCTCTCGGTCAGCTCCAACTCAAACAGATGCGCAGGAACTGCGTATTCCCGCAACAGGTTTTCAATTGCCTCGGGCAGCTCCCGCTGTCGGAAATGTCGGGCTGACAAATTGACGGCAACCCGCACCGCTGACAGGCCCTCGTCCAGCCAGCTTCGCACTTGCGCCACCGCCCGGCGCATGACCCATTCGCCAAGCGGGATGATCAGGCCGCTTTCTTCGGCCAAGGGAAGGAAAAGCCCCGGCGCCAGCAACCCGCGGGTTTGGTGCTGCCAACGTACCAAGGCCTCCAGCCCAATGATTTGCCCCGAGTGAAGGCTCAACTGGGGTTGGTAGTGCAATACCAGCTCGTTGTTGCCGATGGCCTGGCGCAATGCATCCACAGCCTCGGACCGATTTTTGCCTGATTGGGTGAGGCCCGATTGATAACGCCGAAAGGCGCCGCCCGACTCCCGCTTGGCCGCCAGCAGGGCGGTTTCTGCGTTGCTCACAAGTTCATTGCAGTCCGATGCATCGGCGGGAAACAGGGCGGTACCGACTGAGAGCGAAAAATTTACGGCACAACCATCGATCACCGCGCCATGGCTAACGCCGCGCAACAGGCGCTCGGCCACGCCTTGCATCAGCTCAGTGTCACCGCCACCCGACATGACCAGGGCAAATTCGTCGCCACTCAGGCGCGCCAGCAAGTCATGGCGGCGCGAGGCTTCACGCAGCCGATTGGCCAGCGTGACCAGGAGCTGATCAGCCACCTGCTGCCCCACTGAATCATTAATGGCCTTGAGCTGGTCAACGTCCATGTAAGCCATCAACACCACATCACCCGCAGCCGTATTTTCAAGCAGGTGGCGC
>DAOSLL010000202.1:5057-6665 GCA_035368905.1 Rhodoferax sp. | reverse complement strand
TTGCCCATCGGGATGACTCACCGCCGAGTTCTTTGGTCAGCAAATCAACAGTCTCTGCGACGCTAAGGTTTAGGTCCTGTGGGGTTGTCAAACTTGAAACCATGACGCATTTTCGGCCATTGATCGTAAAAACGCAATAGCATTTGTATTCAATTGTTAATTTGCCAATATTTGTTAACGGTGTCCCTATCAGTGACGGTGTGCCCATGCGTATAGGCAGAAGGTGGTGCAAGCCTCGTTTGTCATACCCGCACATGCTGCTTGGGGGTGTAGCGGTTCGAGTGTGACGACAGTCGATGGGCGCTTCCCGAGGAGATATGCCATCGACGGCGCACAACGTTCGATGCAGGTTTGTCGGTGAGACCCGCTTGGGCATCAAAATGGCATTGACTACGGCGGTGCGTGAACGGTCAGGCGTGACGAACCAGTGCCATCGCACAACCTCGTTTGAAGCTTTGAGGGTTTTTTGCGGTTCAGCGCTTTGTGCTGCCCAAACCAACCGACTGTTGCTGAGCGCTTATCAGACTGCTGGGCTCGCCACGCATGAGCAGCGGGGCGGTACTACAGAATTGACTGTGGCTGCAAATGCAGTCGTCCTTTACGTTAGGGACGACCCGGCTCCGCGAACCCAAAGCGAGACGAATGGCGAAACTGTTGAGAACACCTCATTGCCGGTTTTCCCAACATCACACAAATTTCACTTTCGCGCCATCCACACGCCGAACACCGTCAGCCCCATGCCGATCAAGGCCAAGCCAGTAAGGGTCTCATCGAACAGCGCCCAAGCAATGAGTGCAGTTGTGGGTGGGGTCAGATAGAACAAACTGGCGACGTTCACGGCACTGCCGCTGCGGATCAAGACGTTCAGCAAGCTCACAGCACCCAGCGAGAGCACCAGTACCAACCATCCGAGTGCGAACATGAAGGAGTCGGCCCATTGAACCTGCATGGTTTCCGTCTGGCTGGCTACCAGCGCAGTGACCGCCAGGCACGGCATAAACTGAATCACCGACCCCGTGCGTAGGTCGAATGCTTGGCAAAACCGCTTTTGGTATAACGTGCCGACGGTGATGCCCAGCAGCGCGATAGCGGCAGGCAGCAACATGACCAACAGCGCGCCACCGCTTGCGCTGGCCACCACCTTGTGCGCCACCACCAATCCAACACCCACAAAACCCAACGCTAATCCTGCCCACTGGGTGGGGCGCACGCGCTCGCCAAGCAGTAGCCCTGCACCCAGAGCCGTGAGCACCGGTTGCAAACCCACCACCAGGGAGGTGACTCCTGCGGGCAAGCCGTGGCTGATGGCGGTGAACACGCCACCCAGGTAGAGCGCATGGATGAGGAGTCCTGAAATACCAATGTGAATCCATTCCAGCCCAGTTCGCGGCCAAGGCGCACGCATGCGCCAGGTGATTGCTCCCATCAGAACCAGCACGGCAAGGTAACGAATGGTCAGGAAAGTGAGCGGTTCGGCATACGGCAGACCGAACTTGGCACCGATAAAGCCAGTGCTCCATAGTGCGACAAAGAGCAGTGGGTACAGTGCCTTCAGGGTTTCGGATCGATGTGCCGACGCGGATCTGCTCATCCGCAGAGTTTATAAGT
>DAOSLL010000202.1:0-5047 GCA_035368905.1 Rhodoferax sp. | reverse complement strand
GAGGGCTGATCGCATCACGCTGTTCAACTGCCGTTTGGCCAGATCGAATCGTCCTCTTGGGGAGAAATCAACCGAGACCAGCACCCGCAACGCAGCGATTGCGTTCAGACGAATCAAAATCGGGAGCACCCGGTTTGGGCCAGGTGCCGTCGGACATCAATGGCCGTTCTGGAGCACCTTAAATTTGACTTAACAAGAAGCCAGAAACAGGACCGTCGTCAACAACCGGATAGTGCCTGAATCATTCAATCGGCGGCGCGCTAACCGGTCGCCCACTGTTGTCAAGGACAAATGTCGGAGGGCGCATGATCCGGTGGGTCATGGCGGTCAACCATTCCGCTCCAGCGGAGAGACTCTGGCTAATCGCCAGAAAATTGTCTGCACCCCAGTATGGGTTGACCAATAGGCGTCTAGTTTGATACGTTTTTGGTCTGTACCGATACAAAAATAGATTGCGGACATGGTCCTCGCGTTGTTGATTCGTGAAGCAGAAATGCTATTTGCGTCAAGTCGCGTTGACGTGAAGTTTCATCATGGCTCGATTGCGACCTGAGTCCTTTGCCAAGTAGAGTGCTTCGTCTGCCAGCTTGAGCAAACTTTCAGGTTCAGTTTCGATAGATGGGACGATGGAAGCCACACCCACACTCACGGTGACGTGTGAGAACAGTGATTTTTCATGAGGCATGCCTGTTGCGGAGATGGCATTGCACACTTTTTGAGCCATTGTCAGCGCACTTGCACCATCCACTGCGGGGGCTATGAACGAGAATTCTTCGCCGCCGTACCGTGCGACCAGATCACCAGTTCGTCCAATGCTCGCTGCAATCATCTCGGCCACTGCGACGAGACAGGCATCGCCAGCCTGATGCCCATAGTGATCGTTGTATTTTTTGAACCAGTCAATGTCGATCATCGCCAGCGCAAGAGGCTGCCCAAGTCGCTCCATGCGTTTCCATTCCTCCGCCAAGACCTCGTCAAAACGTCGGCGGTTGGCAATGCCGGTCAAGCCATCGGTAATGCTCAGCGAACTCAGACGGCGGTTGGCTTGCTCAAGTTGCTCGGTACGTTCGGCGACCCGCTGCTCAAGGATTTTCTCGGTTTCCTTGAGCGTGGCGACCAGAGCAGACTGCGCGTCAATTGCCTCGTGCTGGGCTTTCTCCTTCTCAGCGCGAGTATGGTTAATGCGAGCGGCCAAGGCAAATGAAAGCAGCATCATCTCGGCCAGCGAGCCAATCTGAATGCCATGGACGGTGAAAAAGTTGGTGGGAACCAGGCCATAGTTGCGAAGCGGATACATCGTCGCGAACAACAGAAACAAAAACCAGGACAGCAGATACAGGCGACCGCCCGGAATTTTGTGAATCACACTGTAAATGCCTGACCCTGCTGACACCAGAAGGGCGATGAACAAAGCACCTGAGACCAGCCGGCCACCGGCGTAATACGAGACGAACAAACCAATGACGATGGGCACCGCCACCAGAATGCCGGCTGCACGCAAGGCGCGGTCCAGCCAGATCGACGTGACTACAGTGTTGAGAAAACTACGGGCAAACCGGGTAACAAAAATTCCCGCAAAGCCAAACGCCCAATAGGAGTAATTCACCAGCCACCCGCTATCGGGCCAGAAGAACTCGGCGGCCATGCCATTCGCTGCTCCGATACCCAAGCCGATGAATGTCACGTAAAGCACGTAGTCAATATAGGCACGTTCACGCACGCTGAACCACAGCAGGGCGTTGTAGATAACCATCGCCAGGAGTGCCCCAAAATAGGCTGCTTGACCCGCATAGGCCAGACGGCTGGAGGCAGCGAACGTCTCTGGCGACCAGGCGGTAAGCGGAGCTATCAACGAGCCCTCGCTTTGAACACGCAAGAAAATGGCTTCTACGTCTGGCGTTGCGAGTGTCATGGGAAAGACAAAGTTCACATGGCGCATCGGACGTTCGCTAAATGGGTAGGTATCTCCGGTTCGAATGGGCGTATCGGAGCCCGGCCGAAAGACCTCGACCTTGTCCAACGACGGAAAAGCCAACTCCAACAACCAAGGAAAATTAGCCAGGTGACTCCCAACTGGCAGGCGCACCTGAAAGGCGAGCCACCATGCGGACCGGGTATAGCCTTCATTGAAGCCTTTTTTGGGGTCGACCGGGCTGAAGCGACCGATAGCAAACTGACGCCGCGCCTCCTCGATCGTGAGCGTCCCGGCAGAATCTTCAAAGGCAGAAAGGACAGAGGCAAGGTCCAACTTCTCCAGTCGTTCATCGAGGACAAGCGGTTCGGCCGTGTGCGTCAACGTCGAAAAGCTGGTTAACCACAGCAAGAAAAGGATGCGAACAAGTTTACGCATGGATTCAATCGAAGTAAGGGAAATGGTTACTGCCCAGCCATATCAATCGTTTTTCGCCATTCTGGCACGCCAGAGCAGGCGGTGTTATGTGCAGAATCTGGCCAACTCGTGACGACCACTTTGAAGTTGGGCCATCTCGACAACAGACATTGGTAGCGAGATACTGCAGATGCGTGGATGTCGGCTATGGGGCGTCGATTTAGGCAGTCGCTACGACCGCAATGGGTCGAAACCCACCCCTCGCGCCAGAAATCTGACTGTCGGCAACGGGTCTGACGCTGCCATTGGCTGCCAGCAAAATTGCCGCCGGACAACCCTCAAATTCTGCCGCAGGCACCGCTGGTCCATGTTTTCAGCAAAGACCAGTTGCCATCCCTGAGAAATGTATCGACCATCCGCAGTCAACAAAATTGAGACAAGTCATTCTCAGAGGTTTAGGCACACCAGTCGCCGCCACTGCGAAATCGCTATCAAGACTGATATGGGAGCGTCCCCTGGCAATTGTCCAAGCCAGACATCTGCATCGGTGTGGCTTTGGCCAGCGCCATCCAGACACCGAAGGGCAACTCCGGGGCAGGCCGCTTGGGTGCCATCCGCATCACCTCCAACTGGTTGCCCTGGTACACCATCACCCCACACTCCAGTGGAATCTCGTTGGGCTTGGCAATCGGATGGCCACTACGATCACAACCCAGCACATACCAGCATTGCCCGCCCAGGTCCAGATAAGCAGCGCGTTTGTCGGACCGTTTGAGATCTCCCAGCAAATCGGCACGACTGACCTTGATCTCATGCACGATGGGCTCCAGGTACGCCTGCACACTGCTGTTACGAATGGAGAACACATCGGGCAGGCACATCTTCCAGCGCCCGGGTGTGTCGTCATTTGGTGCGACCCAGGCACGCAGGTTCAGGTTCTTCCACACCAATCGCCCGTCGCGCAGCAACACCTGGGTCACCTGATCCACCAGGGCTTCATGGGCTGACATCGCTTGCCGATTGCTATGGGCGGCACTGGCCAGGTATTGGATACCGGCATCTGTCACGCGCACATGGGCATGGTCATCAAGGCTGTGGCGCTCCAGCAGTCCGGCTGCCAGAAGCTCAATCTCGATCACATCCAGGCAAGGCCACCCCGCAGAGCGATACACCTCGCGCAGCCGTTTGGCATGATGACGTTTGAGTTCAGGCAAGGACTGCATGTTGTGTGCTCCTCAACTCAGGCTTTTGCTGTTGGCATGTCTGCCAGGCAAGTGGTGTAAGCCGGGGTCCGGCGCTCCTGCTTCATCGACCAGACAGACCGATCACCTTGCAGGCCCGCACTGGCCAGCTTCACTGTGCCACGTCCAAATCGCTGGTTCAAGCCATCCAGCGAAGACATCAGGTGACCACGGTGTTTGCCAGCACCATCATTCCAGTCGAGTTCCCCCTGCTGGACTTGATCCGATTGCAGATCCAGCAACATGACACCGGCCTTGGCGTAGTTGAAGGCCGGTTGGTAGATGAGCCGCAAACCTGCCAAGGCTGCTTCAAGAATCGCAGCGGTATCCGAAGTTGGTCGACGCATTGGCACTGTCGTTGAGCGGCTGCACTGCGGATCCTTGCGAAATGGACTGGTGCGGATGAACACCATGACCAGCGCAGCCAAGCTACCTTGTTTTCTGAGCTTGACCGCTGCCCGGCTGGCGAATTCAGTCACGGCTTCAGCCAGTGCCGTCAGCTCAGTCACCGGGTGCCCAAGTGAGCGGGTGCAGGCGATTTCCTGTTTGGCCCGAGGTGAATGTTCAAGCTCAATACAAGGCATGCCTTGCAACTCGCGCACCGTACGTTCCAGCACCACCGACCAGCGTCGTTTGACCATGACCGGATCCAGGCGCACCAGGTCTAGCACGGTGTTCACTCCGGCCGCTGTCAACTGCTTGGAGATTTGCCTGCCAACCCCCCAGACTTCGTTGACCGGGGTGGCAACCAACACCGCCTCCAGTTCCGATTGGCGCAGTGCCGACAAGTCACACACTTGCGCCAGTTGGGCGCTATAGCTACCGGGCTTGCGCTCGGCAGTCTTGGCAACATGGTTGGCCAGTTTGGCCAGAGTCTTGGTGGCACCGATGCCAATGCCACAGGGGATGCCTACCCATTGCAGGATGCGCGAACGTATCTTGTGGCTGCGTGCCACCAGATCACCGCGAACACCGGTCAGGTCAATAAAACTCTCGTCAATGGAATAGATCTCTTGCTGGGGGCCAAGACCAGCCGCCAAGCTCATCATGCGGTCGCTCAAGTCTCCGTACAGGGCGAAGTTGGCAGACAGGGCCACCAGTCCCGCATCTTCGACCAGGTGCTTGATCTGGAACCAGGGGGCACCCATGGCGATGCCCAGCGCCTTGGCTTCGTTGGAGCGGGCGATGGCGCAACCGTCGTTGTTGGACAACACCACCACCGGCAGTCCGTTCAAGCTGGGGCGAAACACCCGCTCACAGCTCACAAAGAAGTTGTTGCCATCCACCAGGGCGTACATGAACGTGCTCGCTGACGGGTCCGGGCTGTCAGACGGGAAATTGCTTGATGCTGCTGGTCACCACACCCCAGACCTCGATGGTCTGGCCTTCCTTGGGCACGATGTCGGCAAAGGTCGGGTTGGCGGCTTTGAGCTTGACGCGCCCGGCACGCTGATACAGCCGCTTGACGGTGAAGTCA
>DAOSLL010000201.1:0-6673 GCA_035368905.1 Rhodoferax sp. | reverse complement strand
CGACGTTTTGGGAAGAAACGGTCCTGGGCAATGTCTCTCACGTTGGTGCGCGTCCTGCACCGGTAGCCGCTGCTGACGATGTGGCGCAGATTTACGGGTTGCATAGCATTCTCAAATACGACCAGTTCGACACCAGCAATGATTTGTTTTACAACGAAACCTCGGTCGGGTTTTGTTTTGAAGTCTTGCCCCAAACCGGGGCCGATGCCGAGATGGCAGAGCGCCTGTCGACACTGTTCACACCCATTCCGCCAGGCTATGGCGTTCAGTGGTGCTTTTTTGCCAGCCCCATGCTGGACGAGCAGTACGGGGCATATATGGACCTGCGCCACATTGCCAAGGACAAGGGGCTTACTGACCCGCTATTTTTGGAGCTCGCCAACAAACGCATCACCTCCATGCGCAGAAACCCGGGACGCCCACTGTTTGCCAACGACAACTTCATGGCAAAAAATCTGCGCCTGGTGTTCTCCATCACCAAGACCGGATCGCCCAAGGACCGCACCCTGGTCGCCGAGATTCTGGAAATCCGCGAAACGGTCAAGGCGGCCCTCTCTGGTGCCAACTTGCCATCCCACACGCTGGGCGCGCAGGGTTTGATCGAGTTTTTGTGGCCAATTCTCAATCCAGGCGCCATGTTCAGCCCGGAGATGCTGCCCAGACTGGAATACGACCCCGGCAAGATCCTCAAAAACCAGATGACAGCGTTTGGCCAGCATGTGCGGGTCACCTCCAAGGAAATCCTGTTTGGGCTGCCCCCAGAAAATGCTGGTGACGAAGACAAGCGCATCGCGGTGCGAGCCCTGGGTGTGCTGCGTTATCCCCAGAAAAAAGAACTCTGGGAGATGGCCAACATCATTGGCTCATTTTTTGACGATTCCCTGCAGTATCCCTGTCCATTCCTGATCTGCGGCGGGGTGTTTACGCTCGATGCCAACATCTCGGATGCCAAGGCGCAGTTCAGGAGCGGACGGGCCAAGATGAATGCCAAGTCCAAAATGGCAGAGTACCAGCCCGAGTTGGAAAGCAAGGCGCTGGACTGGCTAAATGCGCCCATCCCCCGAAAATCGGACACTTTGTAAAGTTGGTGCCAATCGCACGTCGCCTCGCGTTATCAAGCCGCTTTCAAGTACATGTCGATATGCATAGATGAGTAGGGGCAAAGCACGCCCCCGCTCTCCGTACGGTCCAGCAAGCCCAGCTCTGCCAAGATAACCACGTCTTCATGCACGCGCTTGACATCGCGTCCCACTGCACGGGCGAGTTCGCGCACTGACAGTTCCCCTTTGCCCTGGGCCGCGCGAACGATCTCCCAACGTTTTTCGGAAAGCTGTCCAAAGAAATGTCCTGGACTTTCGAAGTTGAGCACTTCTCCCTGGTATTTGTCCGCCTGAGCCGTTTTGGCCATGGCGCGCAAAGCACCCTTCCAGTCAGGCTGCAGTGTGATGGTCAGATAGCGCTCTGTCATGGTGCTCTCCTGGCAGCGACGGCTGCAATAAAGTCTTCAATCAGTTGATCCACGCCGGTGAATGTATAGGGCACTTCACCGCCATCAAGGTGACAGTGGTCACCTTTGCCGCGCTCGTTGTCAAAACCGACGATGCGCACGCCGTCCATCACATACACGGCGCTGTACTTGTAACCGTGGTCCGTAGGCGGTACAGGTTTGGGTACTTTCCAAATCACCACTTCAAGTATTGCGCCGTCGGGCGTGACGTCTTTGAAGCGGGTAATGAGTTGGGCAGGCACGTTGGCAATTGTGACAACATTCGCATTTGTTGTCAATATTGCCAACACTTAAAGGTCAGCCGAGAGTGAGGAAGAAATGATCGGTGTATCTCGTGGACGATTGGAAGCCATCAATCAAAAAGGTCCCCTTGCCCAGGTTGCGTTGCGTTGCTCCAGAACACCGCATCGGCATATTGTGCAGCCAGCGCCTCCAGGTCAATGTCCGGATCTTCGTCGCTGAACTCGAACGACCCGAACATGTTCACGTGTTGCCACGCCACCGGCGACATGCCCTGGATGAATGCCATGGCGTCCAAATCCCCGGAGGCCACCTTCTGTTCGTACACCTTGGACAGCAGCGCCGTGTTGTAGTAGATGACCGCGTTGGTAATCAGCCGCGCACAATCATTCCAGACCTGCTGCTCGGTTTCCGTCTGGACCTTGAATTTGCCACCGTTGACGTAGGCCACCGCGCGGCGGAACCGGTGGTAGGCCTCACCCCGGTTGAGCGCCTTTTGCACACTCTGGCGCAACTCCACATCGTCAATGAAGTCCAGAATGTAGATGGTGCGAAGAATATTGTCCAACTCCCACAGCGCCTTTTTGGTGTTGTTTTGCCGGGCATAGCTGCTGAGTTTGCGCACGATGGTGGCCTGCGTCGTGTCCTTTTGCGCAAGGGACGCCAGGATGCGTTGGACATTGGGCCATTCGCTGATGATCATATCCTCGTTGGCCTTGCTGGTCGGTCGAATCAGCATGTCGGCCGGGTAATGGCTTGGCAGGTTGAAGCCCACCAAGGATGCGGTCTTCTTCTGCACCGTCTTGTAGCGCGGAGCAAAACTGTAGCCATGGGCAAAGAGGCACAGATAGTTGACCTGGTTGGTGCCATGCGTATCGGTCGAGTGGCGCGTGGGTTTGATGTCCGACGTGTTGTTGTACAGCAAATCGAACACAAAATGGCTCTCGTGCTCATGGGTGCCGATAATCCGGGCGTTGATGGGCACGTGGTTGGCAACCACCGTGCAGGCGCTAACACCCTTGTCCAGGCCGAAATACTTTGGCGCATGTCGGGCATTGAATGTGTTGATCTGGGTCTCGAAACGCTGGCCATCGCTGCTGGAATGCAGCGCTTCGCGGATGTTGAAGAGCTTGAAGGCCGGCAGCATGGCGGTGGCATTGCTGATCGCGTCATTGGCAGCGTGCACCGTTTCTGGCCGCAAGTAGCTGCGCGCCGTTGCAATCAGGGCCGCATGACTCAAGCCAGAAACCTCCGCCATCTTGCCCAACCCCATGTTGGTGCCGAACGCCACGACGCAGGCCAGGATTTCGCGCAGGTCCGGCGCGTGCTTGACACCGCGATTCAGCACATGCTCAAAGGCATCCAGGAAATGTGTCTCCCCGTTCACGAAGCGCAACAGATTTGCAATGCCAATACCAGGGATCTGGTTGTAAAACGGGCTATTGCCGGTCTCCGGAGCCGTCGGGTATATCAGGGACCACCGCTTCTTCTCGCCTTGACCGACAACCTTGATGTTCGCATTGACGCAGGTGGCCACGCGCTCATTGACCTCGACGAACCGCGCTTCGAGCTTGGTGCGCAATGCGGCCAAGGTTTCTTCAATGGGCGCCAGCAGAAAGGGCTGAGCGATTTCTGCCAGCACAGCGTCTTTGTGCGCCCAACGGGCGTCGCTGATCAGGTCATCTTCAAACTGACGGAATTCATTGCTGTGGTTGACGTACAAGTCCCCGGACTCCAGTGCGTTGCGCAGTAGCCGGTATACCAAAAACTCGTAGCGGTCGACATCCAGAGCCTTGTGCTTCGTCCCGTCCACAATGGTTTCAACAAAAATGTGCTTTTTGAGAGCCTGGGGTATGACGGCCTCGGGGAACTTCGCGGCATCTGCTTGGCGAAGCGATTTGCTTTGTCGCAAAAGTTCTTGCATGACGGTGATGGCGCCCATCAAGGGTGCCTCGTCGACGCGGCCTGCAAAATCGAGTTCCTTAAACAGATGGCGCAGGTTGCGCTTGATGGTCATTGACAGCTTGGCAAAGTAAGCCCATTCGAAGGCTGCTCTGTCAAAGGCAATGTTGCGCAGGTAATTGGCAACGGCCGGAAATGCCGTGGGATCAAGCAATTCAAAGGCGCGCGCCTTGACTGCGGAAAATGGGCAATCCTCCGCAATGGACTCATCCACAAAGAGGCTCAGGACCTCACCGGCTGCCAACAGGTTGGTATTGGCCTGCGAAATCGCCGTCTGCATGGCCTCATTTGCAACGGCCCTGGCCTGCTTGTCAAATTGACCGACCAGATGAATGAATGCCTCGATCAGGTTGTCGTTGATCTGGCGGAACCGGTGGAAGCAAAAACACAGCAAGTACAGCCGGGCGCTGGTCGACGCCATACGCCGCAATTTGTACCGTGTGTAGAACTGGACCAGCGAGGCGTAGTACTTGATACTCTCACTTGAAACACCGGCAAGCGGCACAAAGCTGAGCGCAAATTCGTGTGCCGGGGCGAAGAACTGGCGTCGTTGCACCTCATGGCTGAGCTCCTTGACGCTGAAGCTCTTGGGTTCTCGCTTGATGGCGTTGAAAGTGAGCATGTCGCCATCTTCTCCCTGCAACAAATCGTCCAAGGTTTTTTTGACATCCACTGGCATGTGCTCATCCATGATCCGAGTGACGCGCTGGCTTTCGCGCTCCAGCACTGCGCCAATGAGGTCTT
This sequence comes from Rhodoferax sp., assembly GCA_035368905.1. GTDB lineage: Bacteria > Pseudomonadota > Gammaproteobacteria > Burkholderiales > Burkholderiaceae_C > Rhodoferax. Next base: position 2,220 of record DAOSLL010000201.1, on the reverse strand, counting down.
GCAACGTGCTGTAGCTGGGGGCTACGACGCGGTGGCTTTCGAGATGCTGCAGTGCTTCGCGCAGCAGGTAGGCCGGGTGCGTTGATATTGCCGCCATACGCAGCAGCCTGTTGGTCAATTCTGCCGAGGCGCTGGCGTCAAACGCCCGGTAGGCGCAGAGTTCAAGGATGGCTTGCTGAATTCTGGCGCGTGTTTTAGCAACGGGCAGGCGCAGGTCTTTCGTGTCAATGTCCCAGAAGTGCCTATGTGCGATATGGTGCAAGTCAGCTTGCACGTCGATGGGTTGGAAATTGAAAAATTGCCGCTTGGCTTTGAAGTACCCCAGTTCTAGCGCCTGGAAGACTCCCAAGCCCTGTGTTCTGGCTTGCGCGGATGCCATTTCCGCTGGGCTCATATCAAAGTAGTGCTCTCGGTCCGGTTCGCTGAAGACCGGCATTCCATAGAGCGCGTGGACTTCGGATTTGGAGAGGATGCTGAGGCGGTGTGAATCAATTGGGGACATGCGCGGGCGTTGGAGATGCGGGTGCGCAGGGTCACGCATTGGTCAATGGGACCCAATGCGTGGCTCAGCAGCACCCAAATAAATGAAATTTGCGCTTGCTCTGAGCGACAATAAGTGGCAGATTCTAGTGACTCATACGATAAGTATTATTATCACTGTGAGTATTTGCAACACACGAACTGGCATCCATGAAAAATCCGCCGATGTCCCCCTTGCCAGGGTTGAGGCAGGATGTCCGCCCAGATGCATTCCCCGGTGAAGCCGAACTCGCCGCCCTGCGTGGTTGGTACGCCGGTCTGTCGTCACGTGAATCAGTGGCTCGTTACCTGGCTGCGCACAAGGTATCGGGTCAGTCGTCTCGGGGAATGCTTGGGCAAATCCGCCGCCAATTGATCAGCATTGCACGTCAACGGCACCGAGCAGATCTGGTGGTCCTACTTGATCATCCCGAGAGTGAACGTATCCAGCATGCGCGGACTGTTGGCCATGCCATCGATGCTCTGCGCACTGCCCCTGAACCGACGCCTAGGATCACCGATGATGTGAGCCTGTGGTTGTCCGCGCGATCGACCAATGCTTTGTATGCGCAAGGCATTGAGACGCTGGCACAACTGACTGTGCGTGTTCCCCGGCGGCGGCGATGGTGGACCGTGGTTTCTGGACTGGGGACAAAAGGGGCACGCCAAATCGAAGCCTTCTTTGCAGCCCATCCGCAGCTAACCGAGCGAGCGCGTGAGTTGGTGGTTTCCGAAAGAACGCAAACAATTGTCCCGTGGGAGCGGTTGGAGGTGCCAGACGAACTCAACGGTTCGCGTGGCAGCTTTCGTGCGCCGCCGTCCAGTTGCACCCTCAGTGCCGACAATGACTACGAGGCCGTGCAGGCCTGGCTGGCATTGCACGAGTCCAGCGCGACCAAGCGGGCCTATCGCAAGGAGGCTGAACGCCTGATTCTGTGGGCCATCGTTGAACGCGGGCGCGCACTATCGTCACTCACAACCGAAGACGCGACGGCATATCGTGGGTTCTTACGCAACCCCACCCCACGCAGCCGATGGGTTGGACCTCCTCAGACAAGATTCTCTTCTGAGTGGCGGCCGTTCGCAGCCGGGCTTTCGCCACGCTCCACAGCATACGCCTTGACTGTCATTGGGGCGATGTTTCGCTGGCTGATTGAGCAGCGCTATGTGCTGGCCAACCCGTTTGCTGGCATCAAAGTGCGCGGTGGCGGTCGCAGCACGCCCATGGACGAAGGGCGTGTATTCTCCGAGGGAGAGTGGGCGATCATTCGTTCCATGGCGAACGGGTTGGAGTGGTCTTACGGGTGGCAAGTGCCGGCGGCCCAAAGGCTGCGCTTTATGCTGGACTTCGCTTATTCCACCGGGCTACGTTCCAGTGAGATTGTGGGTGCGAGCCTGGGGCAGATTGAAACGGATGTCCAGGGCGACCACTGGCTAAAGCTGGTGGGTAAAGGTAGCAAAGCGGGCAAGGTGGCGCTACCGCCGCTGGCGCGCGTGGCGCTGGACCATTACTTGATGCAGCGCGGCGTGCCCACCACGCCGGCATTGTGGAAACCATCTACTCCGCTCATTGCTGATCTGGCGGCAGGAGGTGGTCAAAGTCGAATTACATCGACCAGGCTGTGGGATGTCACCAAACGTTTCTTCGTGGCAACCGCCGAAGTCATTGAGGCAGAGTCCCCGAAAACGGCTGAAAAGCTA
>DAOSLL010000200.1:0-6673 GCA_035368905.1 Rhodoferax sp. | reverse complement strand
CCACCGGTTCGGCATTGACCGCAGCGCCTGTGCCCAGCAGCGCCACCAAAAGGGATAACAACAGCACTTGCATGGCTAGAACACAAAATCCAGCGCCAGGCTGAAAACGGTCATCTTGCCATCCCATCCGGGCAGGGTGTCTTTGAACAAAGAGACCGATGCCGGTGTGCCGCGTATCCAGTCCACCTCGGCCTTGACGGCAAGATTTTTTTGCAGATCCCAACGCCCGCCCAAGGTGTAGGTGTGCTGATCGATATAGCTTTGCGACACCAGTGATCGCGTCACAGCATCAACTACCGGGATAAAACTGGAGGGCAGCGCTGCGTTGTCGGTGAAAGTGCGAGAAATGCCCGCGTAGGGTATTACCGCACCAAAACGATAGGCAGCCAGCACATAACCGGCTTTCGAGTCGGCATAGGCCGGGCTGTCATGTTTGATGTGGTTCAACATGAACTGGACGTTAAACGGCCCCTGGTCAAACACCAGCCCAAGCGAACCAAAGCGTGCCCTTTGACCGGTCATCGCCATTTCTGGCACTAACGCAAGATAGGGTAGGCCCGAAAGTGGATCACCACTGACACGCAACGTTTCATCGATCGGAGGCTCCCGCTTGAAGCGGACCTGCCCAAGGCTGACCCGAAGTTGCCAAGGACCTTTCTGATAATCCAGATAGGCACCAGCCACACCTGAACCTCGCAAATCCCACAAAATATCCCGATAAAAGGGTGATTTCTCAGGTGACCTGCCGGCGAACAACTTCGCTTTGAGCAAGCCGCCTGTCAGCGGTTGGGTCGCGCTGACATCAATGCCATCGAAGTATGAGAAAACCAGCGAACCATAAAAATCCGGCGGTGGCCGCAAGCTGATGTTGGAATAACCGACCAGACGAGAGTCCCCCAGCATGTACAACTCAGTGCCCAGGCGACCGGCACGCAGGGAGAAATCGGACGAAAAATCGTGTCGCAAAAACGCCCAGGTCAATTCCGGACGGAAGCTGGCATCTGCGTGGTAGCGGCTGACCACCTGCACCACGCCTTCGGTGCTTGGGCTGAAATGGACATTGGCCTGAATGCCAAGCAAGCTGTCAACTTTGCCGCTCCACTGTTTTCCCGCACCATGCGGTTGCGATAAATCGCGCACGAATTCGATGTTGTCGTCATCAGAGCGGGCCATGCCCAGCGTACCGAAGCCCTGCAGGCTGATACCAGGCAAATCCAAACCGACCTCTTCCCCTGCCGACCAGGATGGAAACCACATGACCAGAACAGCCAACAGCTTGACCAACTGTCGCGTCAAGCGCTGCGAAAACTCAATGGTTCTAATTATTTGAGCGATAAACATACCGATGAACAACTCCCAGATCAGCCCGGTTATACAGAAAAATCACCCCAAGGGAAAAAGAATGGCTCTTGTTTTTCCCGCAGCAATCCACCCGACAGGGCCTACAAACCGAGTGACTTTAAAAGTTCATCCTGGTCAACTGGCGCAGCCGCTGGCGGCTGGCTCTGCTTCGCTGCATTAGTCTGGGCAATCAGCTCATCCGGGTTGGGCACTTCGTTGGCCTCAAAGTCATGCAGTTTGATGAACTCAGTGCGATCAATCGCCAGTTCCAGATAAAAGATATTGTTTCTGCCGGTATAAAAGGTCACGCGCCGGGCCTCTGGATTGTCCAGATGGGTGTCCACGCTCAGCACCACCTGTTTGTTGAGCACCAGCATTTTTGGTTGGTTCTGGGTGATGTGGGTCTGCAGTTCGCGGCGCACCTTGCCAGTGAAGTCACCGACGATCTGGTTCATCAGCTCGCCCATGATGTCACTGACCTCGTCCGAAGTGTGGGAACTGGCCAATTCGCTCTTGGGCATGCCCATGTTGAGCATGTAGCTCTCGTAGAGCTCCATGGCCGTCGGTGCCGAAAAATTGATCACCACCAGACCGGAGAAGCCGCCGTCAAACAGCACAAAGCAGCCGATGTCCGGTTTCAGGCAGGTTTTGGTAATCCGCTGGACCATGCCTGAATAGTGAATCTGACAATGCGTGGCGACATTGAGCACCCGGGTAACGGAGTTGCACAGACTCGTCAACAGGTCTTCGGTGCCGTACACCACGGTAAATTCTTGCCCAGTCTTGACCATGTCTAAATTCCCAGATTAAAAGTAGGACTGTACAGCACCAGGGCCTCCATCCAACACCAGGCCCTCCATCGTTTGGTGTGGTACTTGCAAACGCCGCTCGCGATGCTAGCGCTACAGCAGAATTCAAAAGTCGATAGCGTTCGCCTTTGGTGCCAACGCCAAATGAGCGACAACCAAAGCGCCAAGACCCGGGCTTACCGATGAAAACGCCAAATCGTCAACCGCATCAGCAACGAGTCGATGGAGAACAATTTAAAGACAGCGCTACCGATCCGATTGAACCGCTGGCAACGCGGACTCCGGCTCGCGTTTGCCTGTCGGGCGAACGCCGCAGACCAGCAATACCGATGTCAAAGCGTGCCTGTCACCCTGCCGACTACTTGCCGATGGCTGACTCAAACGCATCGATGATGTGGCGCATTGGCACCTGCTTGAGCTTGAGCGATGCCTGATTGACCACCAGGCGCGAGCTGATGTCCATGATGTGTTCGACCTCCACCAGATGGTTGGCCTTGAGTGTGTTGCCGGTCGATACCAGGTCAACAATCGCGTCCGCCAGACCGACCAGCGGGGCCAGTTCCATGCTGCCGTACAGCTTGATCAGATCGACGTGAACCCCTTTGCTGGCAAAAAACTCGCGTGAGATCGCCACGTATTTGGTTGCCACCGTCAGGCGCGAGCCTTTTTTGACGGCGCTTTGGTAATCAAAATCCGAACGTACCGCGACGCTGATGCGACATTTGGCTATTCTCAAGTCCAGCGGCTGGTACAGGCCCTGACTGCCGTGCTCCAGCAGCGTGTCTTTGCCGGTGATGCCCATGTCAGCGCCACCATATTGCACATAGGTCGGCACGTCGGTGGCGCGCACCACCAATACCCGCACATCGGGCTGATTGGTGGTCAGGATGAGTTTGCGGGATTTTTCCGGGTCTTCCAGCACCTCGATGCCGGCCGCCTTGAGCAGCGGCAGGGTTTCTTCAAAAATTCGCCCCTTGGACAGTGCAATAGTGATCATTTTGGCCTGTAGCCCTTATAGAACGTGCGCTAAGCGCTATTTATTCAGTAGTAAACTCAATCATCCGAAAAACCGGCGGCGGTGCACCAATCACTTCACCCGCCGGATGTCGGCCCCGAGAGCGCACAGTTTGGCTTCCATCTGGTCGTAACCCCGGTCCAGGTGGTAAATGCGGTCCACCAGGGTTTCGCCATCGGCCACCAGGCCGGCGATCACCAGGCTGGCCGAGGCACGCAAATCCGTCGCCATCACCCTCGCACCGGACAACCGTGGCACCCCGACCACGACTGCCACCTTGCCGTCAATCTGGACGTTGGCCCCCAAACGCACCAACTCGTTGACGTGCATGAAGCGGTTCTCGAAAATCGTCTCGGTCACTTTGGCGGTGCCCTGCGCCACGCAGTTCAGCACCATGAACTGAGCCTGCATGTCGGTCGGAAACCCAGGGTATTCGGTGGTGCGAAAGCTCTGCGCGTGCAAGCTCGCAGCACCAGCGGACTGCACCCGGATGCCACCCTCTTCGGCGGTCACGATGACACCTGCGTCGCGCAGTTTTTCCACCACCGCTTCCAGGTGGTCAATGCGGCCATGGCGCGCCAGCACATCGCCACCAGCAACCGCCGCCGCACACAAAAAAGTGCCGGTCTCGATGCGGTCTGCCACCACCTGGTGAGTGCAACCATGCAGTCGCTCGACACCCTGAATGCGGATGCGGCTACAGCCATGGCCTTCAATCTGCGCACCCATCTTGATCAGCATTTCGGCCAGGTCAGGAATCTCGGGTTCTTGCGCGGCGTTTTCCAGAATCGTTTCACCCTCGGCCAGACAGGCAGCCATCAACAAGTTTTCGGTGCCGGTCACCGTCACCATGTCAGTCGCAATGCACGCGCCCTTGAGCCGGGTGCGGCCGGCGGGAAGTTTGGCCACCATGTAGCCATGTTCGACCACGATCTCGGCCCCCATGGCGGTCAATCCCTTGATGTGCTGATCGACCGGGCGCGAGCCAATCGCACAGCCGCCAGGCAATGACACCCGGGCCTGGCCAAAGCGCGCCAACAGCGGCCCCAGCGCCAGCACCGAGGCGCGCATGGTTTTCACCAGTTCATAAGGGGCCTCGGGGCGAATCGGGTCGGCCGCATGAAAACGCATGCCGCCGCGCTCACCGATGGTTTCGGTGCGCACGCCCATGTGGTCCAGCAAGGTGCGCATGGTGGCCACATCCCTGAGGCGCGGCACGTTGTGCAGCGTAACCGGCTCAGCCGTCAGCAGCGCCGCGCACAACTCTGGCAACGCGGCGTTTTTGGCCCCTGAAATCAATACCTCGCCGCGCAGCGGCCGGCCGCCTCGAATCAACAATTTGTCCATGGCATCAAGCGGCCAGGGTGGCCCATTCGGCCGGTGTGTAGGCCTTGATCGACAGGGCATGCACCTCGTCGTTTTTCATCTTGTCGCCCAGCGTGGCGTAGACCCGTTGGTGACGGGCAATGGCACGCTTGCCCTCAAATTCAGGTGACACCAGGGTGGCATACCAGTGGCGGCCGTCGCCCTCGACTTCAAGGTGCGCGCACGGCAGTCCGGCGGCGATCAGGGATTTCAATTGGTCAGCAGTCATAAGAGTTCGGTGAAAAAGTCGTCATCGCCGCCAAGGCAGCAATGTCGGGGCAACAAAGAAGCTATCAGTATCAATAGCCGGTTCAATAGCGGATGTGATACCCCGTGCGCAGCAAGGTCAGCGCAAGCGCACTGACCACCAGCATGGTGCTGCCCACCACGCCCAGGCTAAGCCACGGCGAGACATCACTGATGCCAAAAAAGCCGTAACGAAAACCGTCAATCATGTAGAAAAACGGGTTGAAGTGGCTGACGGTTTGCCAAAACGGCGGCAGCGAGTGAATCGAATAAAACACGCCGCTCAAAAACGTCATCGGCATCACAATGAAGTTCTGGAAAGCAGCCAACTGCTCGAATTTTTCCGAATGCAGACCTGCGATCAGACCCAGCGCGCCCATCAATGTGGCACCCATCAGGGCAAACACGGCAATCCAGACCGGGGCCACAAAGCTGATCGGGGCAAAAAAAGCCGAAACCGCGAACACGCCCAGGCCAACCACCAGGCCGCGAAAAACCGAAGCGCCCACATAGGCGACAAACCAGTGCAGGTAGGACAGCGGTGTCAGCAGCAAAAACACCAGGTTGCCCATCACCTTGCTGGCGATCAGCGACGACGAACTGTTGGCAAAAGCGTTTTGCAACAGGCTCATCATGGCCAGGCCTGGCACCAGAAACGCGGTATAGCTGACTTGTTCATAGACCTTGACATGCGATTCCAGCGCATGGCCAAAGATCAGCAGGTACAGCATGGCGGTCAGGATCGGGCCACCGACGGTTTGCCCGACCACCCGCCAAAAGCGCATGACTTCCTTGTAAAACAGCATTTGCCAGCCGGTCATGGGGCCACCTTTTGCACAGCCGGACTGGCATGCCGGTTCATCACGTCCAGAAACACGTCTTCCAGATCGGCTCGGCGAATCTCGATGTCATGCGCCACCAGACCGGCTTCACGCACCGCCGCCAGATAGCGCTCAACCGCCAGCGCATCCTGCGCCGGGAACTGCACCACCCGCCCGGTGACCCGCGCACCTGGCAGCAGCGCCACCGGCAAGTCACCGTCGATTTTGAACCTGAGCACATTGCCCGATGCCGCCTTGAGCAAAGCGCTGGTGCTGTCGAGTGCCACCACGCGGCCGGTCTTGAGCATCGCGATGCGGCCACACAGTGCCTCGGCTTCTTCCAGGTAGTGGGTGGTCAGCAGTACCGTGCTGCCCTGCTTGTTGAGCTTGGCAATGAACGCCCACAGGGTTTGCCGCAGTTCCACATCGACCCCGGCGGTGGGCTCGTCAAGCACGATCACCGGCGGCTTGTGTACCAACGCCAGACCGACCAGCACCCGACGTTTCATGCCGCCTGACAGCATGCGCATATTGGCATTGGCCTTGTCGGTCAGGCCCAGGCTGTCGAGCAGTTCATCAATCCAGGCATCGTTGTGCCTGACACCAAAGTAGCCGGATTGAAAACGCAGCGCCTCGCGCACATTGAAAAACGGGTCAAACACCAGTTCTTGCGGCACCACGCCAAGCTTGCGCCTGGCCTGGGCAAAATCGACCTGCACGTCGCTGCCGAGCACCGACACCCGCCCCGAAGTGGCTTTGGCAAGGCCCGCCAGAATGGTGATCATGGTGGTTTTGCCTGCTCCATTGGGCCCGAGCAGGCCAAAAAACTCACCTTCTTCAATGTCCAGACTGACCTGATCAAGCGCCAGCAAGCTGCTGCCCTGCGCGCCGCGTGGAGAAGGGTAGGTTTTTGAAACCGATTGGAAGGATATGGCGGGCATGGGGCCGCTATTCTACGAGGGCATCAGGCCGTTGGCGCTGTCAGCAACTCGCCAATGCCATACAGGCGCGCCAAGTCGCCTAGCCGCTCGGGCAATCCCTGGATGGCAAAAGTCTTGCGCAGCGTCAGGGCCTGG
>DAOSLL010000199.1:0-6704 GCA_035368905.1 Rhodoferax sp. | reverse complement strand
GCCTGGCCTGGTCGGCAGTCAACTCAACCGCCTTGTGTTTGGTCATCTCCGCCTTGAGCCGGTCGGCCACCGATGCCACCACGATGACTTCTTTTTCATCGACGCAAATGATGTTGTTGTCAAACGACGCTCCCCAGACAATGTCACGCGCGGCCTTTTCGAGGTTGGCGGTCTCGTCCACCACCACCGGCGGGTTGCCCGCACCGGCTGCAATCAGGCGTTTGTCGGTGTGTTTGCGGGCCTCTTCGACCACCGCTTCGCCGCCGGTGACGGTCAGCAGGTGGATGCCGGGGTAGCAAAACAGGGCTTGGGCGGTGGCAATATTTGGTTGCGCCACCGTTGTGATGACATTGCATGGCCCACCAGCGGCCACCACCGCCTGGTTGAGCAGCGCCACCGTGCGCTGCGACACCTGCTTGGCCGCAGGGTGCGGCGCAAACACCACGCTATTGCCAGCCGCAATCATGCTGATGGCGTTGTTGATGAGGGTGGCGGCCGGGTTGGTCGATGGGGTGACCGATGCCACCACGCCCCAGGCGGCGTTTTCCATCAAGGTCAGGCCGTGGTCGCCCGACAGCACGGTCGGCACCAGACATTCCACGCCCGGCGTGTGCAGCGCTTGCGCCACATTTTTGACAAACTTGTCGGCCACCCGGCCCATGCCGGTCTCGGCCACGGCCAGCTCGGCGAGTTCCTGCGCGTGCTTTTCACCGGCCAAACGAATGGCGGCCACCACCCGGCTGCGCATGGCCACGCTGCGCATTTGCCGGTATGCAACATCAGCCTCGGCCACCGCATCGTCGAGCGACGCAAACACGCCCATCGGCAACTGCGGCAATGGCGTTGCGGGTAGCGCCGCGCTGGCAGCCCTGGCTGGCGCGGCAACGGCTGTGCTGCCTGCGGTGTTGCCACCAGCGCCGCGATCAATTGCTTGCAGCACCGCTTTGACAATGCGCTCAAGGTCTGCATCCCCAGTGTTCACGTGCGTCTCCTGCTACTATTTTCGATAAGTAACCTGGTCTTCGACGACCACCTGGTCAACGATGCCGATGACACTCAGGTCAATTGGCAAGTCGCCGTCGTTGGCCTTGCGTGCCGAACTGCCGCTGACCACCAGCACCCATTCGCCGTTGCCCGCGCCGACGCTGTCGGCGGCGACATGGCGCAGGCCCGACGGCTGGCCCTGGGCATTGATAAAGTCAACCAGAAGCAGGCGGTCCTTGCCCAGTCCGTCACAGCGGACGGTTGACACCACCTGCCCCACCACAACTGCAAGTTGCATGGAGGGCTCCTGTCAGCGGGTTCAGTCCAGCGGCTTGCCATCACCCTTGATCGGGAAGATGGCTTCAAGGTCGCCATGCGGACGGGGAATCACGTGCACCGACACCAGCTCGCCAATGCGTTGCGCCGCCGCCGCTCCGGCATCGGTGGCGGCCTTGCAGGCAGCCACATCACCGCGCACCATGGCGGTCACCAGACCGCCGCCAATTTGCTGGAAACCGACCAGCTTGACGCGGGCTGCCTTGACCATGGCATCGCTTGCCTCGATCAGTGCAACCAGTCCCTTTGTTTCAATCATGCCAAGTGCTTCCATTTGCTTTCTCCAGGTTAGTGAGGTGGGTAGAACGAAAAATCAGACTGACACAAGCCGTTGCTGCTGGCCTGTGTGCCGGGGTTGAATGGCTGTGGCCAGCGGCGCTGAGGGCGGCATCCGGGCATCCGCCCTGGGGGCCATCTTCATGGCCAGCAAGCTCACCTGAACGATGTCGCTGGCGCTGCAGCCGCGCGACAAATCATGCATCGGACGCTGCAGGCCCTGCAGCATCGGCCCCAGTGCGGTGTAGCCGCCCAGCCGCTCGGCAATCTTGTAGGCAATATTGCCTTCAGACAGCGACGGAAAGATGAACACATTGGCCTTGCCGGCCACCGGGCTGTCAGGTGCCTTGCGCGCCGCCACGGCTGGCACAAATGCTGCGTCAAACTGCAGCTCGCCGTCAATCAGCAAGTCGGGGCGGCGGGTTCTGGCAAGCACCGTGGCCTGCGCCACCAGTTCGGCCGACGCGTGTCTGGCGCTGCCCAGCGTGGAGAACGACAGCATCGCCACGCGCGGCTGCTCCCCGGTGACGTTGAAAAAGGTGCCTGCCGTGCTGATCGCAATGTCGGCCAGTTGCTCAACCGTGGGCTTGGGCACCACGCCGCAGTCGGCAAAGCCAAACACATGCGAGCGGTCTGGTGCCAGCATGAAAAACATCGACGACAGGGTGTGGTTACCCTCACTCAGACCAATCACCTTGAGTGCTGCGCGCAACACCGAGGCGGTAGATGACAGGTTGCCGGCGATGCAATAGTCGGCATCACCGCAGACCAGCATCATGGCGGCAAACCAGAGCGGGTCGGCAAGCTTGCTGCGAACGCTTTCCTGAGTCATGCCGGGGCGGCGCTGGCGCAGTTGGTCGGCATAGGCATCAATGCTTGGCGAGTTGGCCGGGTCAATCACCCGTAGCGCGGGGAAGGTGATTCGGTGCTGGGCGCAGTGCTCGCGCAGCGTCAGCGGGTTGGCCAGCAGGGTTGGCCGGGCCCAGCCGCAGCGGCTTAAGGTTCCTGCGGCCTCGATCACGCGCTGGTCTTGCGCATCCGGGAAAACCAGCCGGGCCAGCGGCACCTGGCGCAAGGCCGATGCAGGCTGGTCAGGCGCGACAGGCTCGGGCATCCAGTTGTCTGGCAGCATGGCTAGCGGATCAAGTCCGCCATGACAGGCCATGCTGGCTGGCGCTTTAAAACTGCCCATCTGTCACACCGGGTAACTCAGGTAGAAATAGCGCACCGAGGCTGGTGTGCCGATCTTGCCCTGCGCGCCCTTGGGAACCCACATCACATCACCGGCCCTGGCGCTGATGACGACCTGGCCAACATGAAACTGCAATTCACCTTCGAGCACCAGGTTGATCTCGTCGCTGCTGCGGACAAAGGGAAACAGGTTGTTCGACCAGCCCATGAAGCCACAGGCGCAAGGTGCTGCGCTGGTCAGCCCCAGGGTTGCCAGATCGAGCTGGCTCATGTTGACCGCGCTGCTGCTGGTTGTCGGGCTGGGGCACAGTGAGGTGATCTTGCGGATTTGGGCCAGCGGTGCCGCAAGCTCGGGCGCATCGCCTGCCGCATGGCCTGGCGCCGTGGTGGCCTGAGCACGCTCTTGCGCGATGCGGCGCAGCACCTCGGCCATCACGGCTTCACTGGCCGGGCTGTGGGTCTGGGCTTCGATCACCCGGCGCACTGCGTCCTGATCAACCGGCGGGCTCGGCGGCGGGTCACAGACTGGCTCTGACTGGTCGAAGCTCAGTTCCACCCCCAGTTCCTTGGCCAGACTGCGTGCCTCGGCGGTCACGATGGCCTTGGGGTCATGCAGGTGAATCCGCTTGTCAGCGCTTTTGGCCACCAGGCGCACATCGGCGGCAACGATCAACTGTTTTTTGCTCATGTTTCCTCCGTCAAGCAGGGCTCTGCTGCCAGCAGGTGGTGGCGCACCTTTTCCATCGAGGCCAAGTCGGTGCCAGAGACCGCAAAGATCTGACCCGCAATGCCAGCGTGGCGCAGCAAGGCCGTCACGCGCGCCAGGTCAGCACCGGGCAAGTCCATTTTGGTGACGATGGCATCAATGGTTTTGTCGGCATACACGTCCAGCAGGCCGTAAGGCAGGCGGCAGTCAAACACATCGGCCGGATGCACATACACCAGGCGCTCCACGTCGGCCGCCATGGTGATCAGTGCGTGGTACAGGCGCGGGTGGCTGAAGTATTCGCCCGGCGTGTCAATGCCACTGCTGCCTTCAAATTCCATCACCTGGGTTTTGCGCGCCTCTTCATTCCTGCCAAACAGGTGGTTGAACAGCGTCGTCTTGCCTGCGCCAATCTCGCCAATCAGCATGAAGCGCCCCACTTTCAGGCCAGCGCTCATGTGCGGGAAATCTCGCAAGTGGTGTAACTCATTTGCCGACGCAAGGTGTTGATGACCTGCTGCAGCGCCTCATCGACCGAAGCCACCGAGCCGCAAATCACCAAGGCACCGCTGAACCGGTCCAGAAAGCCGATTTCAACATTGGCTGCCTTGGTGGCGATGTCGCCAGCAATCATCGCCGTCTCGCCGGGGGTCAGGGTCATGATGCCAATCGCCTCGGCACCTGGCACACCGATTTTTTTGCACAGTTCGGTGGTGGGGTTGGCAATGCAATGCGCCAGCGTGACCTGTTTGCCAGGCACAAATTCCTGGATGATTCTTTCCTTGGTCACGACTTGCTTGGCATCCATCGGGCTTGATTCGGGTTAAGTGAAGGCGGGTGCGCAAACACGACACCCACGCAGAACCGCATTTTGAGAACACCAGGGTGCCAGGCGTTAGCAAAAATCGGCGTGATTTGCCGATGCCAGCCTCACCTACCGCGTTTGCGCAGCGTCTCGGACGGTAGTTCGCCAAACAGCCAGCGGTAGTCGGCAGCAAACTGGCTCAGGTGCCAGAAGCCGTAGCGCACCGCCACGTCGCTGACGCTGGCCAGGCTTGAGTCGGCGCGGCGCAGTTCCCGGTGCGCCTGATTGAGCTTGACGGCCTTGAGGTAGGTTTTGGGCGACAGGCCGACGTACTTGCGAAAGCAGTCCTGCAGCGCCCGCGGGCTGGCACCAAGGTGGACGCACAGCTCATGCACCGTGACGCAGCGGTCGGTTTGCGCCTGCAGATACTCGCGCGCACGACGCAGGGTGCGCCGTGCATGCTGCGCCGACACGTTTTCGCGGGGTCCGCTGGTGCCGTGTGCCAGGAGCTGCACCAGGCCGGAAATGGCTTCGTCAAAAAGATGCTGCTGTGAAGCGGGTGTCAGCGCCTCGAACTGCATCGGCTGTGCCATCAGCAACTGGCACAGCCAGCGGCGAAATTGCGCCAGATGAGCATCAGGAACCTGCAGCACCCGCTGCACCAGAAAGTGATCGGGCAGTTCACTGTGTTCAAGGGCCGCATAGTGGCATAGGTAGTCGGTGTGGATCACCAGTCCCAAAAAGCCAAAATCGTCAGGCGTGGTCAACTGGAAGTCGCCTTGGCCCGAATGCAGCGCCAGCATGTCAGGCGCCAGCCTGGTGCCATCGACCCGCACCACCTGCCGGTTGTGCACCGGAATGCCAAACCAGGTGGCCCCGGCCCAGGTCTTGCAAGTTTGTACCAGTGCGTGGCTTGACGACTCGATGAACAACTGCACCTGCCCCAGCATCAGCTCGGTCAAGGCACCGTGAAACTGACCCGGCGAGGTCTGGTCATAAACCTGGTCCCAGCCCGAAATGCTCTGCGCCAACTGGTCCACGCCCGCTGACTGCGTGGCCCGCCATTGCGGCGCGCTCTGGACCCAGAGGTTTGGCGAGGTGTTCAAAGAGCGATGCCTGTTTCGCGCGAAGGTTGGTTTGACCGGTTAAAGCAGTTTTTGTGCCGCAATTGTGCCAAGCCGCATTTTTCGCGGCCAGTCTCGGCATGTCAAGAGAGTTCGCCTGGGTCAAGCTGACCGGATTGCCGACTTTCGCAATGCCTGGTCGGCGCATGGCATCGGCCGTTAGCCGCTTTGCTCAGGCTTTGCCCAGCTTCGGATAGTCGGTGTAACCCTTGGCACCGCCACCGTAAAAGGTGTTGCGGTCACCTTCATTGAAGGGCTTGTTGCGGCGCAGTCGCTCCACCAGGTCCGGGTTGGCGATGAAGGGGCGGCCAAACGCCACCAGGTCGGCACCGTCGGCCAATGCGGCCTGCGCCAGCGCCTTGTCCAGGCCGTTGTTGACCATCCAGGCTCCTTTGCCCCCGGCAGCGCGGTAAGCCCGGCGCAGCCCGGTGTAGTCAAACGGTCGGTCTGGCAAGGTGCGGGCACCGCCGGTGGCCCCTTCGATGATGTGCAGGTAGGCAAGCTGGAAGCCAGCCAGTTCGCGCACCAGATAGTCAAACAGCGGCTGCGGATCGGGGTCAAACGCGTCGTTGGCCGGGGTCACCGGTGACAGGCGGATGCCAGTGCGCTCGGCACCGATGGCCTGGGTGACGGCGCGCACCACTTCAAGCAACAGCCGGGAGCGGTTTTCGATGCTGCCGCCATAGTCGTCACGGCGCTGGTTCGAGCCGCTTTTGAGGAACTGGTCAAGCAAATAGCCATTGGCAGCGTGGATTTCCACCCCGTCAAAACCAGCCGTTTCCACCGCATTGCGGGCCGCTGCTGCGTAGGTATGCACGATGTCGGGTAACTCATAAGCCTGTAGCGCACGCGGCTCAGAGGTTTCGACAAAACCGGGCACGCCGTCCCTGATCAGCACGGTTTTGGTCTTGGCGGTGATGGCCGAAGGTGCCACCGGCTTGCCGCCGTTGGGCTGCAGGCTGGTGTGTGAGACGCGCCCGACATGCCAGAGCTGCACCACGATCTTGCCGCCAGCGGCGTGAACGCTCTTGGTGACTTGTTTCCAGCCGTCAATTTGTTCGCTGCCATACAGGCCCGGCACGTCGGAATAACCCTGGCCTTGCTGGCTGATCGCAGTGGCCTCGGTGATCAGCAGCCCGGCACTGGCGCGCTGGGTGTAGTACTGGGCCATCAAGGGTGTCGGAATGGCATCGGGCGCGCGGTTGCGCGTCAACGGTGCCATGACGATGCGGTTGGCAAGGGCAAGGGTTCCGGCGTGAACCGGATCAAACAGGGTGCTGGC
>DAOSLL010000198.1:0-6710 GCA_035368905.1 Rhodoferax sp. | reverse complement strand
TGCGTACGCGTGAAGCGTGAAGCAAACGTCAGGAGACTCAGGACGAGTTAGCGAGCCACACGAAATTGCGATGCGAGTACCACATTGGATTCACATTGAGACAGTGGTTCACAAAAGGGGGCGACCGGCGGTGCAGGTCATGGGGATGGCCTTGCGCCAGTGGTTCTTGGTAACGGGTGCCGGGGCTGTCGACCCTGTGCAAGTGGATTCGGCTGAACAGCGGTCCGTTTCACTTTGATTCCCGATGAATTCAACGTTGTTGTTTTCAAGAATTTCAATTGTGTAGTGGCGTGATCAGTGATTTCCATCGGAATGGCTGTGTTATTCAGAGGTATGTCGGAAGTCGTCCAAGTTCGTCGACTGTTTTTTGGACTCGAAGTTCGCTTGGCCTGCCATTTGGCTAGGTCAACTGCGGGTTGCCTATCCGCATGGCGAGGCGATCCCTTGATTGGGCGTGTTGCTATTTGGCTGACCAGCGGGAACAGGTGCGGCAGCTTTGCGCTTGCAGCCAGGTTTGCAGATGATTTCTGCCGCCAGGTTTTTGCGGAATTGGGTCGGCGCTAGCACCCTTGGAGATGCCTCAAAACTTCGAGGCAAAGATTTTCCGAATGAGGCCGTTCCTGCCCATTTTTTGGTTGTCAAAGTCATGACAGCTTGATGTATGGGACACGTTTACTCTGAGCGGGGGCTCACAAATGTGCTTCTTGGTGATCAAGCATCTCCTCGATCCGGTGCATCACTTCGTCGCTGACCTGGTTATCTCGCCACAACCGAATCAGCTCTTTGCGTTCTGCCTGAATCACCGCATGGCGCAGGTGCATGATGCTGGCTTCGTGCGTCCAGTGGTTTTCCCCTTCCGGCACGGCCAGGGTAATGCGGTTGGTGATTTCCGCGCGCAGCGACTCTGCCCAAGCGCGCGGTGGCGCGTGGGTCTCGACGTGCAGATCCAGGGCCTGTAAGGCTGCAGCACTGATGGCGGCGTGAACACGCGCTTTTTCTTCATGCTCGTTCCACGTGGTGCCAACTTTCAGCTTGCGAATCAACACCGGCAGGCTCAGGCCTTGCACTACCAACGTGACCGTGATGACAAAAAAAGTCATGAAGACAATCAGGTCACGGTGCGGGAAGGCAGATCCATCCGGCAGGACAAGTGGCAACGAAAGAGCCGCAGCAATCGACACAATTCCGCGCATGCCGCACCAACTGATGATGAAGTTTTCACGGGCGTTAGGTGGCTCCGCATTGGCTGTATTTCTTTTTCCCCAGCCACCCGGCAGCAGTGCAGCGGTGTAAACCCAAACAAAGCGCACGCCGATCGCCACCAGGCTGACCGTGCTGCCAAGCGTCAGCAGTTGAACAGGCGAATAGAGCGACAGTTTGTCCAGGATCGACGACATTTGCAGCCCTATCAGCATGAAGGTCAGGCTGTTGAGCATGAACACCACCAGTTGCCAAGCGGGCCGTCCGAGGATTCGCATCGAAGCGGAGACGATTTCCGGCGCGTATCGCCCGCGTACCAGGCCTGCTGCTACCAGGGCCAGTACGCCGGACGCGTGCAAGGACTCGGCGACGATGTAGGTCGCATAGGGAACCAGCAGAGAGATCAGTATTTCGATGAATGGGTCGTCAAGTTGCCGGTGAATGGCGATAAACAGATGGGCCGTGCCGATGCCCAGCAAAATGCCGCCAATTGCGATGCCGCCAAATTGCACCAGGGCCTCGGACAGGGAAAATGTCCCGGTGAGCACGGCTACCACGGCAAACTTGTAGATGACCAGTCCGGAGGCATCGTTGACCAGGCTTTCACCTTCCAGCACAGTGACGACCCGGCGAGGTATCTTCAGTCTTGACAGGATGGCCGTGGCAGCGACTGCATCCGGTGGGGAAACAATCGCTCCTAACACAAACGCAGCAGCCCATGGGACTTCAGGCACCAGCAGCTTTAGCGCAGCGCCCACTGCCAGTGTTGTGGCAACGACCAGACCGATCGAGAGCAGGCCGATCGGTCTGATGTGCGCCTTGAAGTCTGACCATGATGTCATTAGCGCGGCCTGGTAAAGAATCGGTGGCAGGATCAGGATCAGGATGAACTGCGGGTCAAAAGGAAACTGGGGAAGTCGCGGAATCAACCCCAGCATTGCGCCCCCGGCCACCAGCGCAATCGGGTAGGGAAACTGAAACCTGTGGGCAACCCAGCCCAGCGCCGCAGCACAAAAAAGTAAGAAGACCGTTAGTTCGAGAATCATGTAGAGATGTTTCGGGTGTCAGGCCAAGTTGCAGGCCGCCCGGACGGGCGAGAATTCCTAACTATCGCACAAGTTCACCAGAGGAATCTGGTACGGCCAGGCAAATGCCAGGCAAACTTGACGAATGCATGACGGGTGTTGTCAAAAGGTGTTTTTTCAGTGGATTAGCGCTTACCATGGAGGCCAATGAAGGACATGATCACACTCTCTGCCCATCTACCTGAAGTCCGATTTGCCACTGGCGATGTCGTCGTTCAGGAAGGCGGCACTGCTGGCGGCATCTGGGTGCTGGTCAGTGGGGCATTGCAGGTGCGCAAGGGCGACGTACTCATTAACGGCATCAACCTGCCTGGTGCCATGGTCGGAGAAGTTTCAACCTTGCTGGGAACGGCCTATGGTGCCACCGTGCTGGCCACCGCCCCCAGCGTGCTGCGCCATGCCATAGACGGTCAGGCGTTTCTGGCGAGCCACCCCGATATCAGCAGGCTGGTGGCCGTTGGACTGGCAGAGCGGCTCAATTTTGTCACTACCTACTTGGCTGACCTGAAGCACCAGTACGGTGATGCCCCCGGGCTGCGCATGGTGTCTGAAGTTCTGGTCCAGCTTGCCCAACGGCAAGGGCCGCTGGCCAGGCCGGGGTCGTTGCGCGATCCCAATCCCGACTATTGAAGCTAAAAGACGCTTCGGGCGGGCCGCGCCAGGTCCGTCAGTTTCAGCGCCTCAGCACCCATCATGGAGCGCCATGAGGCCGAGCCAAGCGCCAGGTCGATTTCGATATGCGCGGGCACCGGTCCGATTTGGCGACCTGCGTTGAACACCCAGGTGTTGCCGATGCGATCAGCCCAGGCACCGTCTGGTTTAAACGGGGGTTCATGCACGTGGCCGGTCAGCACCATGTCTGGCTGAAACTCGCTGATCCAACCGCCGATATCGGCATCGCCGTAATGACGTCGTCCGGTCCAGCAGGTTGGCGAGCCCATCGGTGGCCAGTGATAGACCCAGATCCAACGCCGCGGCCGACGAAGCGCATCGGCTGCCAATTGATCCTGCAGTCCAGCCCGACCGACCGGACCATCCCACCAAGGACAAATTGTGATCAGGGTGTCGCTTAGCAGAAGCGAATCACCGTCGCTGGGAACCCCGGACATACGCGCTTCCTGTAACCACAAGGCGGACTGTTCGCCACTGGCATCAGGTCCGGTGAGATCGTGGTTGCCCGAACTCACCACCACCCGACCGGCTGCTTGCAGCAGTTCCAAATAACGCAGGATGACCACCGATTGCGCGTCGATTGAAACTGCCGAGCTGATGTCAAGCGAATCGCCCGCCAACACCACCAAGTCGAAAGACGGTGCAACGCGCACCACCCAGTCAAGCTGTGGCAGCGTGTAATGAAGGTCAGAAACCAGGAGAATTTGCACGAACGTCTGGATCAATGGAGGGTTTTCCGGTTCAATCTTAGACGCGTTTTTGCCGCCCCGGTGACTGTCGCCTTGATTATTTATGCCTTTGCCGACAACTGATCCGCAGGTGAAATCCGATGTGCGTATTGTCCATTTTGGCAATAACTTGGTGCCTTTGCCGAGGCGTTGCAGCATTCCAATGGGGCTGTAGCAAACCACTTCCAGCACATCGGTCAAGTTCTCCGTGCCCTGAAAGAAGTTGCCCTGGGTCAGCGGAAACCGCCAAAGGTGCGAGTCAAGGCGCCGCGTTCCACGCAAGCGACAGGGTGCTGCAAAGCACTTCGCAACTTCCGATTCGGGCTCATTAAACAGCAGCGATAGCGCGGCATAGGCTTGGCGTTAACGCTCACGCCGGAAGAGCAAGTCGAGCAGGATGCGATTGCCGATTCCATCATCGACGAAATTTTGCGTGAAGAGCACAGCCACTGAACTGGTTCGATCTAGAACACAAGCTTCCCACAGATACCAACATCGCAAACTGGATGCCGTCGACGCAAGCGCAATGGGACGGCTGGTTGGCGAAGTCTGCCCAACTGGTGGCTGATCTGGCCGCCTTGGATGCTGCGGGGAAGCGCGACGAGCGCAACGCACTGATTGATGCCAACAGCGCGCACTGCGGTGCCTTGAAGGAATGGCTTTTGACCCTGTCGACTGGCAAATGCTGGGTATCAGAGGTACGTGAGCTGTACTCGTACTACGACGTGGAACACTTTCGTCCTACGAAAGTGGCGAAGGCGCTGGATGCCTGCTTGCGAGATGGCTATTGGTGGCTGGCTTTCGATTGCATGAATTTTCGCGGGTGCAGTAACGTCGGCAACCGTAAAAAGGATGGTTGGTTTCCGCCTGCGCAGGCCGCAAGCTGATCTCAATGTCATAGCCAAGCCGGGTTGGACAGTCCATCAGTTTGCGCTCCGACAGGTTGGTGAAACCATCGCGTATCACGTCGGATACTTTGGGCTGGGTGTGCCGATGCGTTTAGCGGCATCCTGCTGAGTCAGGCCACGGGTGCGCACGGCTTTTCTGAGCTCGATCACCAAACCTGTTTTGATCTTGATCTTGTCAGCATCAGCCAGGCCAAGGTCGGCATCAGGCTGTTCCAGATGGGCACATCAGCAACATGATCAGTTCAGGCACATCAATACTTTCATTTTCATAGCTGCTAGCGCTTATGGATAAAGGGCTAGAGGCCAAAAAGAGTGATAATTTGCAACCGAGTCATGACTGGAGCAACAGATCCCATGTACCCAACCCTGCAACGTGTTTTTGGCTACACCGAGTTTCGCCCCGGCCAACAGGAGGTGATTGGTGCGCTGCTGGCCGGGCGCTCGGCGGTGGCGATTTTTCCGACTGGCGCGGGCAAGTCGCTGTGCTACCAATTGCCGGCCTTGCTGCTGCCCCACTTGACCCTGGTGGTGTCGCCGCTGCTGGCCCTGATGCACGACCAACTGGTTTTCATGCGACGGCACCGCATCGCAGCGGCCAGCATCGACTCGACGCAAAGCCGCGAGCAAACCCAGTCGGTGATGGCGCAGGCGCGTGCCGGCACCCTCAAAATTCTGATGGTTTCGGTCGAGCGGTTGAAAAACGAGCGCTTTCGCCAATTCATTGCCAGCGTGCCGATCTCGCTGCTGGTGGTCGATGAGGCCCACTGCATCTCGGAATGGGGGCACAACTTTCGCCCCGATTACCTCAAGCTGCCACAGCAGCAGCGCGAGTTGGGCATTGCGCAAACCCTGCTGCTGACCGCTACCGCCACCCCGGCCGTGGTGGCCGACATGCAGGCCAAGTTTGCGATTGACAGCCAGGACGTGGTGCGCACCGGCTTTTACCGGCCCAACCTGCACCTGACGGTTGAACCGGTCAGCGGCCCGGACAAATTGCGCCGTCTGGTGCAATGGCTGGCCGGGCGGCCGAACCAGCCGGGCATTGTGTACGTGACCCTGCAGCAAACCGCCGAAGACGTGGCGCGGCACCTGAAGCAGCATGGCATCGATGCGGCGGCCTACCACGCCGGGTTGCTGCCTGAAGTGCGGGTCGATTTGCAACAGCGTTTCATGGCCGGGCAGTGCACCTGTATCGTTGCCACCATTGCCTTTGGCATGGGCATTGACAAAAGCAATATCCGCCATGTGGTGCACTTTGACCTGCCCAAATCGATTGAAGGTTACAGCCAGGAGATTGGTCGTGCCGGGCGTGACGGTTTGCCAGCCACCTGCCTGGTGCTGGCCAATCGCGACAGTTTGCAGGTGCTGGAAAACTTTGTCTATGGCGACACCCCGGAGCCAACTGGCATTGACCAGGTGCTGGGCGAGATTCTGGCGGTGGCACCGCAGCAGCCCTGGCAAGTGCAACTCACCGGCTTGTCTGACCGCAGCAACATCCGCCTGCTGCCACTCAAAACCCTGCTGGTGCAACTGGAGTTGCGCGCCATCATTGCCGCACAGTTGTCCTATTTTGCCGAGTACCGTTTCAAGTACCTGATCGATCCGGCGCAACTAATCGCCAAATTCAGCGGCGAGCGTGCCGACTTTGTGATGGCGATTGTGCAAAGCTCGATTCGGGCGCCCACCTGGTGTACGCTGGATTTTCAGACGCTGTACCAACGCCATCAGGCCGAGCACAGCCGGGTCGTCAGGGCGCTGGACTATTTTCAGGAAAAAGGCTGGATTGAGCTGGAAGCCAAACATGTCACCGATGTTTATGCGGTGCTGCAACCAGCTTTTGACCGCGCAGCGCTAGGTGCGGAGCTGAGCGCCTACTTTGCCGCCAAGGAGACCAGCGAAGTGGCGCGCATCCATGCCATGCTGGACTTTTTTGCCAGCGAACAATGCCTGAGCCAGCGGCTGGCGGCGTATTTTGGTGATGGCCAGGCACCGCTGCACTGCGGGCATTGCTCGGTCTGCCAGGGTCAGGTGGCGCACCTGCCAGCGCCTGCGCCTTTACCTGCGCTGGACTCGCACAACTTTGCCGCCCTGTGCGACCTGCTGATCGAGGAGATGGG
>DAOSLL010000197.1:0-6710 GCA_035368905.1 Rhodoferax sp. | reverse complement strand
GTGACCCGCGCCCGGATTTCCGGGTGGCGCGCTTGCACGACGGCGTGGAAGACATTCGCGACCTGACCGAGGGCATGCTGCTGGAGGGTACGGTGAGCAATGTGGCCGCCTTCGGCGCCTTCATTGACCTTGGCGTGCACCAGGATGGGCTGGTGCATGTGAGCCAACTCAGCCACAAGTTTGTAACCGATGCGCGCGAGGTGGTCAAAACCGGCGACATTGTGAAGGTGCAGGTGATCGAGGTGGACGTGGCGCGCAAGCGAATCTCTCTGACCATGAAGCTTGGTGCGCCACCCGCCCGACGCGATGGCAGCGGCCAAGGCACCAGCGACAACCGGTTTCAGGGGGCCAATGCGCAACAACGCGCACGCCCAATTGGCCAAAACTCGGGGGCGCTTGCCGGGCCGGGCCGGGCAGCAGGCAATATTGCGCCACAATCAACAGCCATGTCATCTGCATTTGCCAAACTCAAGGGCTTGGGGTAGCCAGACTGATGGACCCCGCCGCACTGCTTTCGCCGCGCTTTGTCATTCCCAGTGCACCGCGACTGGTGGCTTTGCTGCTGGCCGAACTGGCTCGCCCGGAGCCTGATTTGCGTCGTGTTGACCAGTTCATCAGCACCGATCCGGCCCTGACCACGCGCGTGCTGCAGGCCGCCAATGCCAGTTTTTTCAAGCTTGTCGGCCAGATCCACTGCGTCAGCGAGGCGCTGGCGGTGCTGCGTCTGAGCCAGGTGCAGACGATGGTCACATCGGCTGCGACGCTGACCTCAAGCCGCTCGGTGCCGGGTCTGGCGTTGCCACAGTTCTGGGCCTACAGCCGCGACTGCGCGCGCGTCGCCCGCTCGCTGGCCGGGCTGGTGCGGCAAAGCCAGCAGGCCGCGTTCACCGCCGGTCTGATTCATGCGGTCGGGATGCTGGCGATGCGCTCGGCCATGGTGCAAGCGGTGGTGCTCGATGCCGAGGCCGGGCCGCTGGATCTCAAGCGCGAACGGCTCGAGCGTGCTGCCTTTGGTTTTGGTTATACCCAGGCCAGCGCCTGGCTGGCGCAGCAGTGGCACTTTCCGACGGTGATCGTGGATGCGCTGCAAAACCAGTTTGCCCCGTTTGAAAACGACGGGCATGAGCCGTTGGCTGGTGTCATCCACCTGGCGACCTGGCGTTCCCGGGCGCGCCATGCCGGCCTGACGGAAAACATGATGACCGTGACCTTTCCGGCAGCCGTGGCCGGGATGCTCGGGATTGACATTGACATGGTGCTGCAACAAGACCCGATTGACTGGTCAAGGCAGGTGCCGGGGCGTGCGCTGATCGAGCCGGCACGCTCTTCATGAACCAGGATGTTTCAGTCGGAAGCGCCCGGGCGCGCCTCGGGCAGGGCATCCGGGCAGGGCGAAAGCTGCGGCTTCAAACCTGCCTGCGCAAGTTTCGACGGCTGGGGCAGGCCAGCCTTGTGGCATGGCTGCGCCCTGCATGGCGCAGCAAGCTGCGCGGGCGCGACGACGACGATGCGCTTACCTGCTGGCATGTCGTCCTTGCCGACGAGGGCAGCGCAACCAACCCAGGCGCGGCGTCATTGAATTTCTGAATCATCCATGCCGTTGTCATCTCGCCTTGCCTTGCGTTTCCAAGGTCTGCGCCAGGGTGGCCGGACACCAATGACTTGGAAATGGAATCAGTGGTTCAATCGGGTGCGTGGCGCTGTCACCCAATGGGTGAACCCCAATGAGGCCAACAAGTCAATGCTCATGAGGACCTAAAGATGAAAGCAAGCGGTCAACCGAGGTATCAAGGATGAACCTGCCTGGCCGCGCGGTGTTGCCGCTGCGCTTGTTGCTGGTGCGCCAGGTCGGCGTACTGATGGCTGGAACGGTGCTGCTGGTGGGGGCGTGTTTTGTTGTCTTTGGCATGTTGCCGATGGCCGACCAGATTGCCCGGGATCAATTTGACAGTGCTGGTGCCCGGGTCGAGGGCGGACTGAGCGCGGTATTCACGCCACCGGCCCGCCTGCTTGCCGTGAGTCACGGCTGGCTGGCTGGCCAGGCCCCTGATCTGGCATCGCCGCAGGCCTTCAATGCCAGTTTCAAGCCGCTGCTGCAGGAATTTTCCCAGTTGACCTCAGTCGTGGCCGGTACCTCGACAGGCCAGGGCTGGCTGCTGCTGCAACAGCCCGGTGGAGCCTGGCGCAACCGCATGACCGATGTCGCACGCTGGGGCACGCAGCGGCATCTGCTGATTGAGCACGATGCCATCGGCCGCGTCAGCCAGCGCTGGAGCGAGCAGATCTATGACCCGCGCACCCGGCCCTGGTTTCAGGGGGCCATGAGCACCCCGGGCGAATTGGCGGTGTTCTGGACTGCGCCCTACACTTTTTTTACCACCGGTGACCCTGGCATCACAGTGTCTGCCCGCAGCAAGCTGGCTGGTGGAGCGGACTTTGTGCTGGGCTTTGACCTGACCCTGCGCGACCTCTCCAAAGTCACCATGGGGGCCAGTGTCGGCATGACCGGTCTGGCGCTGGTGGTCACCGATGACGAACGGGTGCTGGCGTTGCCGGGTGCGCCAGCGGGGGTGTCGGCAGCCGAGTGGTTTGGCCGCATGCTCAAGCCAGTGACGGCGCTTGGTTTGCCAGCGGCCAGTGCCGCGCTGGCGCGCTGGCACGAGCTGAATCGACCCGAGGGCGCGGTGCTGGCATACCAGTCTGGTGGCACCGCCTGGCTGGCCAGCGTGCGCCCCTATGTGCTGGGCACACAACGCTTGTGGGTGCTGGTGCTGGCACCCAAGGCAGACTTTGCGCTGGCCTGGCGACCGATCGCTCTGGCGCTGGGGCTGGCTTTGCTGCTGGTGTTGCTGCTTGCCAGTTGGCTGCTGCGTACCGCTGCCCTGCGCCTGTCAGAGCCGCTGGAAGCCCTGGCACTTGCCAGCCGACGCATCGGTCAGCTTGATTTTCAGGGGGTGGTGCAGCCCCCCAGCCAGATTGCCGAGATTGTGGCGCTGACCAGCAGTCAGCAAGGCATGCTCGACACCCTGCGCCAAAACCAGCAGGAGCTTGATGCCCGCGCCCAGGCGCTGCAACAGCAGGTGCACGCCTTGCGCCGGGCCGAGACCCGGCTGCTGGAGCAAAACGACCAGCTCTCGACCATCATCGAAAACTTTCCTGGCGGTGTTCTGGTGGTGGATGCCGACCTGCGCGTGCTGGCCTTCAACGTCCGCTACCAGACCATGCTGGCGCTGCCCGATGAGCTGATGAAGAAGCCGGGCCTGCGGTTTGGCGATCTGCTGCGTTTCAATGCACGTCGCGGTGACTATGGGCCGGTCGACGTGGAGCAACTGGTGGCCGAGCGACTGGCGCTGGTGCGCCAGTCGCTGCCGCAGCGCTCCGAGCGGGTGCTGGCCAGCGGCAGCGTGATCGAGGTTCGGCGCACACCGCTGCCCAACGGCGGTTTTGTCTCGCTTTACATGGACGTGACGGTGAGCAAAAAGCACCAGCGTGAACTGGAACACCTGGCCCACTTTGACGCGCTGACCGGCTTGCCCAACCGGGTGTTGCTGGCCGACCGGCTGCGCCATGGCATGGCCCAGGTGGCCCGGCGTGGCCAGCGGCTGGCGGTGGCCTACCTTGACCTTGATGGCTTCAAGTTTGTCAACGACACCTATGGCCACGAGGTCGGCGACCAGTTGCTGCTGCTGCTGTCCGGTCGCATGAAACAAGCCCTGCGTGACGGCGACACGCTGGCGCGAATCGGTGGCGACGAGTTTGTCGCGGTACTGATGGAACTGGCCGGGCCGTCCGAGAGCGAGCCGTTGCTGACCCGCCTGCTGGCCGCCGCCGATGCGCCAGCCAGCCTGCTGGGGCTGGAGCTGCGGGTTTCGGCCAGCATTGGCGTGAGCTTTTTTCCGCAGAACCAGGAGGTTGATGCCGAGCAGTTGATGCGTCAGGCCGACCAGGCCATGTACCAGGCCAAGCAGGCTGGCAAGAACCGCTACCAGTTTTTTGATGCCGAGCACGACCTGAGCCTGCCCGGTCAGATCGAGTCCTTGCAGCGGGTTCGCCTGGCGCTGACAGGCAGCGAATTTGTGCTGCATTACCAGCCAATGGTCAACCTGCGCAGCGCGGCGGTGGTCGGGGCCGAGGCGCTGATCCGCTGGCAGCACCCGCAACAGGGGCTGTTGTTGCCCGGGGCCTTCCTGCCGCTTCTGGAAGAGCATGCACTGGCGATTGAGCTTGGTCGCTGGGTGATCGACACCGCCCTGGCGCAAATGGCGAGCTGGCTGGCGGCGGGCACACACCTGCCGGTCAGTGTCAATGTCGGTGCGCGGCAACTGCAGCACAGCGGGTTTGTTGAAGACTTGCGCGCCAGCCTGGTCCGCCATCCGCAGGTCAACCCGGCTGATTTGCAACTGGAGGTGCAAGAGATCAGTGCGCTGGAAGACCTGGCGCGGGTCACCGAGGTGATGGCGCAATGCCGGGCCATGGGCGTGCACTTTGCACTTGACGATTTTGGCACCGGTTATTCGTCGCTGACTTACCTCAAGCGCCTGCCGGTGTCGCAATTCAAGATCGACCAGAGTTTTGTCCGTGACATGCTCGATGACCCGGACGATTTGTCGATTCTGGCCGGTGTGGTCAACGTCTCGGTATCGTTTCATCGGGCGGTGATTGCCGAAGGGGTCGAGTCGGTAGCCCATGGGCAACTGCTGTTGCGCCTGGGTTGTGATCTGGCTCAGGGTTTCGGCATTGCCCGGCCGATGCTTGCCGGTGAATTGGCGGGCTGGGTCGCCAACTGGCAGGGCGACCCGCTCTGGGGCGATGTGCCGGTGGTGTCGCGGCACGACCAACTGCTGCTGTTTGCCGGTGCCGAGCACCGCGCCTGGGTGCTTGGGCTGGAGGCCTACCTCAAAGGCGAGCGGCAAGCTGCGCTGCAACATGACCGCGGTGATTGCAATATCGGCAGGTGGCTTGCAGATGCCAACAAGCTGTCGCACCCCCCCGGACCGGCTGTGGTACAGAACATCTCGCTGTTGCACCAGCAGATGCATGACCTGGGCACACACCTGTGCCAACTCAAAGACCAGAACCAGTCCCAGGTAGCACTGCAACTGCTGCCGACCATGCGGCAGTTGCGCGATGAGTTGCTGGCGCAAATTGAGGCCTTGCTGTCGCCGTAATACCGCCCTGGTCGCATGCTGCAACGCACCTCGTTCATTGGGTCCGGCCCTGTGCTGCTGGGGCTGCTGGCGGGCAGCGCCCTGCAATTGCAGCAACCGCTCTTGTGGCCCACTTGGGTTTATGCATGTTTTGTGCCTTTAGCCCTTGCGCTGTATGCGCTGACAGCTATGAAAACAAAAGCAGATCGGGACACCGCAAGGCCCACCCAGTCGTTGCTGCTGGCGCTGCTGGTTGCGCTGCTGGCATTTGCCAGCACTGGCTGGCGCGCCAGCACCTATGCCAGCGCTGGCCTGGACCCGTCGGTGGAAGGGCGCGATGTGGCGTTGATCGGCCTGGTGGCGGGCTTGCCGCAGCGCTCTGAGGCCGGCCTGCGGTTTCGTTTTGTGCCGGAATCGGCGCGCCTGGACGGACAGCCACTGCGCTTGCCAGCGCAGCTTGAGCTGACCTGGTATGGCGGTGTCTTTGGCCAGGGCGACGGGCCGGGCGAAATGGTCGGCGAATTGCAGCGCCTGCCAGCACCGCTGCAAGCTGGTGAGCGCTGGCAGTTGACGGCGCGGCTCAAGGCGGTGCACGGCAGCGTCAACCCGCATGGCTTTGACTTTGAGTTGTGGCAGTGGGAACAAGGCGTGCAGGCCACCGGTTATGTGCGTGCCGGTGCCAAAGACCCGCTGCCGCAGCGCCTGACCAGCACCTGGCGCTATCCGGTTGATCGGGCACGCCAGAGCGTGCGCGAGCGCATTTTCCAGCGGGTAGGCGATGCCAGCGCTGCTGGCCTGATTGCGGCGCTGGTGGTGGGCGACCAGGGTGCCATCGAGCGGCTTGACTGGGATGTGTTCCGGGCCACCGGGGTCGCTCACCTGATGAGCATTTCGGGCCTGCATGTCACCATGTTCGCCTGGGGCGCGGGTTTGCTGGTGGGCTGGCTGTGGCGTCGCTCAAGCAGCCTGTGCCTGCGCTTGCCGGCACCCAGCGCGGCCCTGTCGGGTGGTGTCGTGCTGGCGCTGGCTTATGCGGTTTTCAGTGGCTTTGGCGTGCCAGCCCAGCGCACCGTGCTGATGCTGGCCACGGTGGCGCTGCTGCGCCTGTCTGGCCTGCGCTGGCCCTGGCCGCAGGTTTGGCTGCTGACCTGTGCAGTGGTGGTGGTGGCTGATCCGTGGGCCTTGCTGCAGGCTGGTTTCTGGCTGAGCTTTGTTGCTGTAGGGGTTCTGTTTGCTTCTGATTCAGGAGCTGGCAGCGCAGATGGCAAAAGGGCTACAGGCCAATTTGTCGCAAATATTCGGCAGCAGTGGGTGATCACGCTGGCGCTCACCCCCTTGTCGCTGGTGCTGTTTGGCCAGGTTTCGCTGGTCGGCTTGCCCGCCAACGCGCTGGCGATTCCGTGGGTCACGCTGGTGATCACGCCGCTGGCCATGCTGGGGGTGCTGGTGCCGCACTTGTGGGACGCTGCCGCCTGGGCCTGCTGGCTGATGGTTGAGCTGTTGCGCTGGCTGGCGGCCTTGCCCGGCGCGGTCTGGTCAGTGGCGCAAGCCCCCGGCTGGGCT
>DAOSLL010000196.1:0-6739 GCA_035368905.1 Rhodoferax sp. | reverse complement strand
CGCGCGGGCAGCATCACCACCAACAAGCCGTATTTCGTCAATGGCGGCCCGATGATGGGCAAGTTGCTCGACAGCATCGACCAGCCGGTCACCAAAACCACCGGCGGCATCATCGTGCTACCTGAAGACCACATCGTGATTCGCCGCCACCGGCAACCGATGCAAAACATCATGGCCACCGCCCGCGCCGTGTGTGAGCAATGCAACCTGTGTACCGAACTGTGCCCGCGCCACCTGATCGGCCACGAACTGCACCCGGCGCTGATTGTGCGCAGCGCCAACTACCGCGACATCGGCAAGCCTTCGGTGCTGCTGTCGGCGCTGACCTGCTCGGAGTGCGCGATTTGCGAACAATGGGCTTGCCCGGTGGACATTTCGCCGATGCGCATCAATATCGCGCTAAAGGAAAAATTCCGCGCTGAAGGCGCGCGCTATGTGGGTGAGTTGCGGCCACTTGACCCGATGGCCGAACACCGGCTGGTGCCCACTTCGCGCCTGGTGACACGGCTGGGCATTGCGCCTTACAACAAAAAGGCCCCGCTTGACGAGACCGAAACCCATCCGAAAGCTGTGGTGCTGAACCTGCGCCAGCACATTGGCGCTGCCGCCGTGCCACTGGTGCGGGTGGGTGATGCCGTGCAGCGTGGCCAACTGCTGGCCGACATACCGCCCGACGCGCTCGGAGCCCGCCTGCACGCCAGCATCAGCGGCACTGTCAGTGCCGTCTCAAGCCAGTCCATCACCCTTACCGCCTGAAAGAAAACCATGAGCCACCACGCCATCGGACTGGTTGAATTCACCAGCATCGCCCAGGGTATTGCCGCAGCAGATGCCATGGCCAAGACCGCCAATGTCGAAATTCTGGTTGCCAAAAGCATTTGCCCAGGCAAATACATCGTGATGATCGGCGGCGATGTGGCTGCCGTGAACCAGTCGGTCGGCACCGGCACCGCGCTGTGCCCGGATGTGGTGGTGGA
This sequence comes from Rhodoferax sp., assembly GCA_035368905.1. GTDB lineage: Bacteria > Pseudomonadota > Gammaproteobacteria > Burkholderiales > Burkholderiaceae_C > Rhodoferax. The sequence continues at coordinate 5,762 of DAOSLL010000196.1, read as the reverse complement.
CAGCTTTGTCATCCCCAACGTGCATCCGTCGGTGTTGCCGGCCATCAGCGGCGGCACCCACATCGACAACGTGCGCGCCATCAGCGTGATCGAGACCTACTCGGTCGCGGCCACCATTGAGGCCACTGACGCGGCGGTCAAGGCAGCCTCGGTCGAGCCAATCCGCATGCATCTGGCCTTTGGCATTGGTGGCAAAAGCTATGTGGTGCTGACCGGCGAAGTGGCCGACATCATGGCAGCCACCGATGCCGGGTCGGCGATTGCCAGCGACAAGGGTTTTCTGGTGTCCAAGGTGGTGATCCCGCGCCCAAGCCGCCAGTTGATTGACCAGCTTCTTTGAAGAACGGGCAACTGTTGGCGTTGCCACGAGCCGTTTGGCAGGCAGCACCAGTCTTGCGGACGTGATGGCAGTCGCCACTGTCACACCAGCTTGGGTGGTGCCTGTACCACCCGGTTGCGACCATGCGCCTTGGCCCGGTACAGGACCGCATCGACGGCGATGAACAGGTCTTGCGCATCGTTCGCATGCTCAGGAAAGCTGGCCACGCCAAAGCTGGCGGTAATTGATGGCAGCGCAACCAGGTCCCGCCAGTCAATGGCGCCCAGCAGCAGACGCAGTTTTTCCACCAGGGTGAGCAAATCAGGCAGGTCGATGTCGGTACATAGCAACAAAAATTCTTCGCCGCCCCAACGGAACAAATAGTCGGTTGAGCGGACCTGGCCCGCGATCACCTCGGCCACGCGTTTCAACACCAGGTCACCCACAGCGTGACCAAATTGGTCGTTGACTTCTTTGAAATGATCCAAATCAAAAATGCACAAACCTAGCGACAGCTTGAGCCGACGGCACAAGTCCAATTGGCGGGGCAGCAACTTGTCGCACTCGCGCCGGTTCATCAGGCCGGTCAGCGGGTCGTGCGAGGCCAATTTCTGCAACTCCAGCTCGGCAGCTTTCTGGTCGGTGATGTTGGTCACCATGCCGACCATCCGGCTCGGCTTGCCCTGGGGGTCACGCTCACACACGCGGCCCCGGTCATGCACCCACAGGTCGTGCCCGTTGCGGTTGCGCAGGCGGTATTCGGCCAGAAAGCGTTCACGCTGTCCTTCTATATGCTCCTGCAGCACCCGCTGCACCCGCTGCGCATCGTCAGGGTGAATGTTGGCAGACCAGGTGGCCAGCGTGGGTTTCATTTCATGCGGCCCATAGCCCAGCATGCGCGCCAGTTGTGGGCTGAAAAACACCTCATCGGTCTGCAGGTTCCAGTCCCACAAACCGTCGGATGCTTCGGTCAGGGCATAACGCAACTGCTGGTCGCGGTTGTGCAGGTCGCGCTCAAGCGCCAGGCGTTGCGAGATGTTGCGGGCCACCGACAAAAAGTACTCGTTCCCTCCGTGGGTGAAATGGCTGGTGTTGACTTCAACCGGCACCTCCGAGCCGCTTTTGTGACGGTGCTGACCGACAAAAACAAAACAGTTGGTCGCCCGTATTGCCTGTGCAATGCTGCCCCACTGCTCGATGCCGACCACGTCCTTTTGCAAGCTGAGCACCGACTGGTCCAGCACTTCAGTCCGTTCCATGCCAAGCTGCTGCAGCGCCGTCCGGTTGCAGTCGATGATGCGGGAAGTCTCGGGATCAATCAGAAAGACACTGTCCGGCAAATGGGCGAACAAGGCCGAAAAAAGCGAACTGGGCAGTGTCATGGTGAATGCTGGCTGTAAGCGGTGGACAGCATTGTGACCGTGCGGGCAACGCGTCAGTCGAAGCTCGTTTACATCAGACCCGCAGCAGACACATTTGCGGCATGTTGTTCACCCAATGCCGACCAACCGAAGTCGGGCGCACAAACACCTGCTCCATACAGCGGTGCCAGTCAAAATTCCAATCGAACCAGCAGATCTGCAGTTACACAGGTGTCGGCACCGATTTGGCTTTCCGGGCTGGCGCAGGTTTTTTGACGCTGCTGGCCTTTTTCGCTGCAGCCTTGGGCGCCGGGCCAGCCTTTTCGGCACGGGCAATCAGCGCCAGTTCGCGCACCCGTTCGATGTCTTCGTCACTGAACGGCCCGTTGACACCGCTGATGGCGGCCAGCTTCATGCCGTGTTTCAGGCCCAGCTTGTAGATTTCGCGCACTTTTTCCCACTCGATGGCACGGCCCACGGTGAAGTTCTCAAAGCGGCCTTCCAGCGCCAGCACAATGGTTTCGGCCAGACAGGCATAGGCCACGCCCTTGGGCAGACCAATGTTTTTCATCAACACATGTTCGCCAGGGAGCTGGATTTCGCCAGACTCAATGACCAGCACATCGGGGCGCTTGGCCACTTCAGACGCTGGCAGGTCAAGCGGCCGGGCCACGTCGGTGATGACGCAGCCGGGCTTGACCTGCATGATGTCAAGCACCTTCTTGCCAGCGCCCGAGGTGGCGGTGACGATCATGTCCATGTCCGCAATGTCCTTGTCTGCCGTGGCCGACAAAAACAATTTGGCATCGGGCGTTTCGAGCAGGATCGACTCTTTCAGCGACAGCAGCTTGGCGGTTTCGGGCGACACCAGATAGACCTCTTCGGCCACCTTGGCAATCAGCCGGGCGCAAACCGAACCAATGGCACCGGTGGCCCCGACCACCATGCCCTTGAAGCTGGCGCGCTGCTGGCCCTTGGGTATGGACACCAGCCGCATGCGCTGCATCGCGTCATGCGCGGCCCACAGCGCGCCTGAGGCGCTGTAGCTGTTGCCGGTGGTAATTGGCAGCGGCGAGCGCTTGGCTACCGTCACGCCGGCATCGCCGACCACCTTGGTGAACGCCCCCAGGCCCATGATCTGGGCCCCCAGCCGCTTGGCCATGGCGGCCGCATCGAGCAGGCGGCGGTAGGTGAATTCGGGGCTGTGGCGCATGATCTCCCTGGGCGTGCCGCCGACCGAGATCAGCCAGCCTTCGACTTCGACCCCGGTTGGCGACTGAATGCCGCTGACATGCGAATAAACGAATGGCGGCGCATAGGCCATGATTTTTTCCAGCGAGTTCATCAACACCGGCGGCGACACCTGCGACAGCAGCTCAATTGGCTTGATCTTCTTGAAATACTCCTGCGACAGCGGGTGAATCACAAAGGCAAAGCGATTGACGCGCTTGAAGCCGTTGGGGTAAACAATGCGCGGTGCGAGTTGCAGACTGGTGATGATCTCCAGGTAGTCGTCTTCCAGAATCTCGCTGGGGCCCTTGCCGGTGGCGGCACAGATCATGGCATCGAGCAGGTCTGGCCCCAGCGTGTGGCCCTGCATCACCGGTGCACCGTCAATCACCATGTGCACGCCCTTGGTCGCCAGCAGCGCCATCCGCTCATCACTGACGGTGGAGGTGATGATGGTCTTGCCAGCCAGCTCTTCGAGGCCAAATTCGTCAAGCTCGTGCGCTGGTGCCACGATCACGCTGGCCTTTTGCATGGCTTTGCGCAGCAGGAAACGCGTCCATTCCTTTACCGGGCCTGATGAGAGTGCGGTCGGCAGCGTCCAGTCCCGGACGTAATGGGCACCGCTGACATAAAGCTGCAACGCCGCCAGCGAAGTCAGCAGCTTGGGCACGCCCAGTTGGCTGATCGGGTCGGCAAACTTCAGGTTGTCGGTGTACTCGGCCATCGACATGGCTAGCTTGTAGCTTTTCATGCCCGAAAAGAACAGCACCCGCTTGTTGTTGAAAAAGCTGACGAGTTCCACCTGCGCATGGCGAATCGCCCACTCCTGCAAGATGTCGCCAAGCTGGCCACCCATGGTCACCGGGCAGTGGGTGGCGACCGCCTTGAGTTTGGCGCTGTCCTTTTCGATGAAGCGATGGCTGGCCGCCTTGTAACTGTCCCGCAGCACACCCAGCCCGATGGCGGTGGCCCGTTTGTCCCAGTGCTTGACCAGCTTTTCAGCTTTGGCCAGGCTGCCGTCAGTGCCCAGGCGCACCACCCGCATGGCTTCACCCAGAAAGCTGATGTTGAATTCAAAATCATGGGCGCTTGCCCCCAGGCTGATACCGATAACTGTCTTCATATGGAACCTGATAAGTGGACTGATTATGGAACCTGATGAGTGGACTGATTTGGAGAGATGCAACTACAAGAATGCGTTCGCACGGTGCATCATGCCTGCCAACACAGGCCTGATGCAAGCTGGATTTTAAAAAGGATGGCGATGATGTTTGCGAATGTTTTGACTGAAGTGGTGCGCACGGTGGGACTGTCGGCGGTGATGCGGGCGGCCGGCGTGGTGGTGCGGCTGCTGCCCATTCCACAGCCGACCATGATGGTGGGGCCGGGGTCGAGCGCGCGCCTGGGCCAGGCCATCAATGACTTTGGCCACAACAGGGTGCTGGTCGTGACCGACCCGGTAGTATCAAAACTGGGTTTGATGGCCCCCTTGCTGCAGGCGCTCAAGGCCGGTGGCACCGAGTTTGTGGTGTTTGACCAGATCACCCCGGACGCGCCAATTGCGCTGATCGAAAAGGGTGTCGCGGTATTTCAGGCGCAGGCCTGTGATGCCATCGTGGCCTTTGGCGGCGGCTCGGCCATCGACGCGGCCAAAACCATTGGCTTGGCCGCTGCCAATCACAAGCACCCGGCGCAATTGGTGGGCTATTTCAAGGGGCGGCGGGCACCGGCCCCGATTTACGCAGTACCCACCACCGCTGGCACCGGCTCTGAAGTCACGGTGGCAGCAGTCATCTCTGACCCCGAGACGAATCGCAAGCTGGTGATTGCCGACACCCGTATCGTGCCGCGTATGGCCGCGCTTGACCCGACCCTGATGGTCGGCCTGCCACCCGACATCACCGCTGCGACCGGCATGGACGCACTGACCCACGCGATTGAGGCTTACGTCGGCCATTGGGGCACGGCGTTGACCGACCGCCTGGCCTTGTCGGCCGTTGGCATGATTTTTGAGAGCCTGCCGGTAGCCCATGTGCATGGTCACGACCTGGCAGCGCGCGAAAAAATGGCGCTGGCATCCAACTACGCGGGGCAGGCTTTCACCAGGGCCAATGTCGGCTATGTGCATGCCATTGCGCACCAGTTGGGCGGGCTCTACCACACCCCCCATGGCCTGGCCAATGCCATCATGCTGCCGCAGGTGCTGCGCTTTCTGAGCCCGGCGATTCAACCCAAGCTGGCGGTGCTGGCACTGCGCGCCAAGGTCGGCAAGAAGACCGACGATGAGGCGGTGCTGGCGCAAAAGTTTCTCAACGCCATCGATGCCATGAACACCCGGCTGGGCATTCCGGCCACGCTTGACGCGCTGCGCGACGAGGACGTGCCGGCGCTGGCGCGTGCCGCCTGCCGCGAGGCCGATGCCAATTACCCGGTGCCACTGTACATGACCCAGGCGATTTGCGAAGCGGTGATTCGGCAGGTGTTGCCGACCCAAGCCCAGCCGAAAGCGGTTGCACCCAAGAGGCCGGTCAGGCGAATTGCGCGAGGCTCAAAAGCAGCCAAAATAGCTATTGTTTAAATAGCTGGTAACGCTTATTTGACAAGGCCTACAGGGCAAAAAAATCAAATTTTTAAAGACTCTGAGCGGTGCTGGGCTGAACATTTTTTTGCAGCCAACTGTGTGCCGATCAGCATGTCAACCGGGTCAGGACTGAGAAACCGCTAATTCCCGCAGGGTAAATTTGTTCTTATGGCAACTTCGTCATTCCCGCCTGCGCGGGAATGACGGTAAATCAACGACTTAGGATGTGGTCGGGAATAACTCCCCGTTTTGCACCAAGGAGTTGGGATGC
>DAOSLL010000195.1:0-6751 GCA_035368905.1 Rhodoferax sp. | reverse complement strand
GCTGCGTGAGGCCGGGCGGCTGTTTGCCACCGAGAACATCGTCCACAGCTACCCGCACTGCTGGCGTCACAAAACCCCGGTGATCTACCGCGCCGCTGCCCAGTGGTTTATCCGCATGGACGCGGGCGAAGGTGTTTTTACCAAGGACAAAGCGCCCAAAACCCTGCGTCAGACGGCGCTCGATGCAATTGAAAACACCGCCTTTTACCCGGAGAACGGCAAGATCAGGTTGCGCGACATGATCGCCGGCAGGCCGGACTGGTGCATCAGTCGGCAGCGCAGTTGGGGTGTGCCGCTGCCGTTTTTTCTGCACAAGGACAGCGGTGAGCTACACCCGCGCACCATGGAGATTCTGGACATTGCCGCCGACATGGTGCAAGAAGGCGGCATCGAAGCCTGGAGCAAGGCCGGTACTCAAGCCATTCTGGCAAAAGTTGACTGTGCTGCTGATGCCGACCACTACACCAAGAGCAGCGACATCCTGGAGGTCTGGTTTGACTCTGGCACCACCCACACAACGGTGCTCAAAGGTTCACACCCCGGCAGTGGCCACGACGACATTGACCCGCGCACTGGCAAGCCCGGACCGGAGACCGACCTGTACCTTGAAGGCCACGACCAGCATCGCGGCTGGTTCCACTCCAGCCTGCTGACAGCCTGCGCCATGTATGACCGGGCACCGTACAAAGGCATCCTGACGCACGGCTTCACGGTCGATAGCAAGGGCCACAAGATGAGCAAAAGCGCCGGCAACGGCGTTGACCCGCAAGAGACATCGAAAAAGCTTGGTGCCGAAATCATCCGCCTGTGGGTGGCCGCCAGCGACTACTCGGGCGACATTGCCGGCGACGACAAGATCCTCGCGCGGGTGGTGGACACCTATCGTCGCATTCGCAACACGCTCAAGTTTTTGATGGCCAACGTGAGTGACTTTGACCCGGCCGAAGATGCCGTGCCGCTTGACCAGATGCTGGAAATAGACCGCTACGCGCTGGCCCGTGCCGCCGCGCTGCAGGCCGACATTCTGGCGCATTACGAGGTGTATGAATTTCACCCGGTGGTAGCTCGGTTGCAGATTTATTGCAGCGAGGACCTCGGCTCGTTCTACCTCGATATTTTGAAAGACCGACTCTACACCACCGCGCCCAAATCACTGGCGCGGCGCAGTGCGCAAACCGCGTTGTGGCAGATTCTGCAAGCCATGCTGCGCTGGATGGCACCGTTCTTGAGTTTTACCGCCGAAGAAGCCTGGGCGGTGCTGGGGCAGCAGGGCAGAACGCCGTCGGCGACGCGCGAGTCCATTTTCATGGATAGCTTTTTTTCGTTTTCCGATGAGTCAAGCGGCTTGGCCAGGCAGCCTGAGCTTGTGGCCAAATGGGCGCGCATCCGCGAAATTCGGGAGGCGGTCAACAAGGACATCGAACTGTTGCGTGCCGATGGCAAACTCGGCTCGTCGCTGCAAGCCAACATCAGCCTAACGGTAGGCGCAGACGACCATGCCTTGCTGGCAAGTCTGGGCGCAGACCTGAAGTTTGTGTTCATTACTTCTACTATTGAATTAATAGCTGGTGACGCAATCAGCATAAGCTCTAGAGCCTCAATTGACCCAAAATGCGAGCGTTGTTGGCATTACCGGGATGATGTCGGCAATGACAACACCCACCCAACCCTGTGTGGCCGTTGCACCAGCAACCTTTTCGGCCCGGGTGAAGCGCGTCAATTCGCGTGAAACCCCTTGCCAGGAAACTATTTGGTATCTTTGATGGCACGTAAACCCAACCTGGCGCAAGCCACTCTGAGCCGAAACTACAAATCAGGCAGTTCTGCTGGTCTGCTGCCCTGGCTGGCCTGGGCCTTGCTGGTGCTGATGCTTGACCAGTTCACCAAGGTGCTGATCATGGGCTACTACCAGCTTGGCGACAGCACAATGGTCACCGGCTTCTTGAATGTGGTGCGGGTGCATAACAGTGGCGCAGCCTTTTCTTTTTTGGCCAGCGCCGGTGGCTGGCAACGCTGGTTCTTTACCGCCATCGGCATAGTGGCTGCACTGCTGATGCTATGGTTACTCAAGTTGCACGCCGGACAGAAACTGTTTGCCTTTGCCATCGCCAGTGTTTTGGGTGGGGCAGTCGGTAACGTAGTGGACCGGGTGCTGCACGGCCATGTGGTTGATTTTCTGGACTTTCACTGGGCCGGCAGGCATTTCCCGGCCTTCAACGTTGCCGACAGTGCCATCACGCTGGGGGTAACCTGCCTGATTCTGGATGAGCTGATGCGCGTGCGGCGGGGGCGGTGAGCCAGATTCGAGTAGCGGGTATTGACCCCAGTCAGGCAGGTTTATGCCGGATTTGCCGATCGTTTGCCCGGCGATGTGTCAAAAGGCCAATTCAATACCGGCCGCTCCTGTCGCTGCGCCGCCGATACGCCAGAAGTCCGATCGCCTCCTAGCTTGAATTTGGCGAAAATGCCCGTCAAGAATGGTTGAGTTGGGGGCAAAAGGCCTTTTTGGGTCACAACCCTGTCATGAAACAGCGCGGCTTTTCCCCTCTGTCGGGCATCGTATCAGTGGCGCTTCTTTTTCGTTGAGTACAATACGCGACTCGATAGGGCTCCCAGGTTGAAGCGAAAATGGCACTTGGTTGACATCGCCAAGCAATATGAAGCGTCTATCAGTCCGGCTACCTCAATCCCGCGAAACATACTGATCTTCAACTCAAATTTTGAGTGAGGACGTGTGTTTACCTGTTTGGTAGTTCGATGGATTTGGGGCGCGAGTCCTTTTTTTAATTGCTTTTCAGGGGCTGACCCTGGGAATCATTTTTTTTGTATGAGTGTGGCGGGCCAAGTTTAGGTACTGGCGATAGCAAAGTACGGTGTGGGGTTGGCCCCGGCCCCGCGCACCACATATATTTTTGGAGATTTATTCATGCCTGTTGCCGTTGAAATTCTTGAAAAGTTGGAGCGCAAAATGACGCTGAGTTTGCCCATTGGCATCATTCAGTCCGAAGTGGCATCGCGTTTGAAAAAGCTGGCACGAACGGTCAAGATGGACGGGTTTCGACCGGGCAAAGTTCCAATGAACGTCGTGGCACAGCGGTATGGCTACGGCGTGCAGCATGAGGTCATGAATGAAAAGGTGGGCGAGGCCTTTTTTAACGCAGCCCACGAAGCGCAACTGCGCGTGGCCGGACGCCCCCAGATCAGCGAGAAAGAGGGCGCTGCTGAGGGTGAATTGGCTTTTGAGGCCATTTTTGAGGTTTTCCCGGAGGTCACCATTGGTGACTTGGCAACCGCCGAGGTTGAAAAGGTAACGACCGAAGTTTCCGATGCTGCGGTTGAAAAAACCGTGGACATCCTGCGCAAGCAGCGTCGCACCTTCTCGCAGCGGCCCCATGACGCAGCGGCGCAGGATGGCGACCGGGTGCTGGTTGACTTTGAGGGAAAGATTGATGGCGAAGCCTTTGAGGGTGGCAAGGCGGAAGACTTTCAGTTCATTTTGGGCGATGGCCAGATGCTCAAGGAGTTTGAAGAAGCCACCCAGGGCCTCAAGCTCGGTGAGAGCAAAACCTTTCCCCTGGTGTTTCCGGTCGACTACCACGGCAAGGATGTCGCTGGCAAAACCGCTGATTTCATGGTCACCGTGAAAAAGATAGAGACAGCCCATTTGCCCGACGTGGACGAGGCGCTGGCCAAGTCGCTGGGCATTGCCAATGCGTCGGTCGATAGTTTGCGTGTGGACATCAGGAAAAACCTGGACCGTGAGGTCAAGAACCGTTTGCTGGCCCGTAACAAGACCGCTGTGATGGATGCCCTGGTTGCCAAGGCTGAACTGGATTTGCCGAACGCCAGTGTCCGGGCTGAGATGGACCGCTTGCTTGAAGGTGCCCGGGCTGACCTGAAGAAGCGTGGCATCAAGGATGCCGACAAGGTCGCCATTCCTGATGATGTGTTTCGTCCGCAGGCCGAGCGGCGGGTGCGCCTGGGTCTGGTGGTGGCTGAACTGGTGCGCGCCAATGATCTGCAAGTCAAAATGGAGCAGATCAAGGCGTACGTCGAAGAACTCGCCGCCACCTATGAAAAACCGGCTGAAGTTTCCCGCTGGTACTTTAGTGACAGCAAAAAGCTGGCTGAAGTTGAAGGCATCGTGCTTGAAAATAACGTCACCAATTTTGTGCTGTCCCAAGCCAAAGTTACTGAAAAGACAATCACCTTTGAAGAACTGATGGCGCAGAACTGATTATTCAACTGATTATTCCTTGGAGCCCATGGGTTCCTGGTGGGGCTTGTGTCGGACGACTGGTCTGGTACACAAGCCCCATTTCCTTTGAGGTCAGGTTTTTTTAGCTACAGTAGCGTAAGTTTTTTGGAGTCAAAATGAATTCATACGGCGGTGCAACAGATGTTCAGGGCCTTGGCATGGTGCCCATGGTGATTGAGCAATCGGGTCGGGGTGAGCGTTCTTATGATATTTACTCACGCTTGCTCAAGGAGCGCGTCATTTTCATGGTCGGCCCGGTCAATGATCATGTGGCCAACCTGGTGGTGGCCCAATTGCTGTTTCTGGAGAGTGAAAATCCTGACAAGGACATTTCTTTTTACATCAATTCGCCGGGCGGATCGGTCAGCTCTGGCATGGCAATTTTTGACACCATGAACTTCATCAAACCTGAAGTGTCCACCCTGTGCACCGGCATGGCAGCCAGCATGGGTGCTTTTTTGCTGGCAGCAGGTGCCAAGGGCAAGCGGTTTTCGCTGCCCAACTCGAAAATCATGATTCACCAACCCTCAGGCGGTAGTCAAGGGCAGGCCACCGAGATCGAAATTCAGGCCCGCGAGATTTTGAAGACGCGCGAGCAACTCAACAAGATACTGGCTGAGCGCACCGGTCAACCGCTGGATCGGATTGAGCGCGACACCGAGCGCGACTACTACATGTCGGCTGAAGAGTCCAAGGAATATGGTCTGATTGACCAAGTCATTTCGAAGAGAGCATAGTTCTCATGGCCGAAAAAAAAGGCTCCTCGGGTGACAAGACCCTTTATTGCTCGTTTTGTGGCAAGAGTCAGCACGAAGTCAAAAAACTGATTGCCGGCCCCTCGGTGTTTGTCTGTGACGAGTGCATTGACCTGTGCAATGAGATCATTCGCGACGAACTTCCTGCCAAGACGGAAAGCGTCGGCAGCAACGATTTGCCCACGCCTTCCGAGATCAAGGCCAATCTTGACAATTACGTCATTGGGCAGGAGCCAGCCAAGCGCATTCTGGCGGTGGCGGTGTACAACCATTACAAGCGTTTGCGGCATCAGGAGCATTCCACAAAAGATGACGTGGAGTTGTCCAAGAGCAACATCTTGCTGATCGGCCCAACCGGATCAGGCAAGACCTTGCTGGCGCAGACGCTGGCCCGCATGCTTGATGTGCCCTTTGTGATGGCAGATGCCACCACCCTGACCGAAGCTGGTTATGTTGGTGAAGATGTCGAAAATATTGTTTTGAAGCTTTTGCAAAGTTGCAATTACGAAGTGGAGCGGGCGCAACGCGGCATTGTTTATATTGATGAAATCGACAAAATATCGCGCAAGTCCGATAACCCCTCCATCACTCGCGATGTCTCGGGTGAGGGTGTTCAGCAGGCCTTGCTCAAGCTGATCGAGGGCACCATGGCGAGTGTTCCGCCTCAAGGTGGGCGCAAGCACCCCAACCAGGACTTCGTCCAGGTGGACACCACCAATATCCTGTTTATTTGTGGTGGCGCTTTTTCCGGGCTGGAGAAAGTCATTGATAACCGTACCGAGTCATCCGGTATTGGCTTTGGTGCCGCAGTCAAAAGCAAGCAAAGCCGAGACCTGACCGAGGTTTTCAAAGAAGTTGAACCTGAGGATTTGATCAAGTTTGGTCTGATTCCCGAGTTGGTCGGACGCATGCCGGTGGTGGCCACGCTAGGTGAACTCAGTGAGGAAACCCTGGTTCAAATTCTGACCGAGCCAAAGAACGCGTTGGTCAAGCAGTACAGCAAACTCTTGGCCATGGAAGGTGTGGATCTGGAGATTCGGCCACCCGCGCTGAAGGCTATTGCGCGCAAGGCACTGGCGCGCAAAACCGGGGCGCGCGGTCTTCGGTCGATTTTGGAGTTGGCGCTGATCGACACCATGTTCGATTTGCCGAATTCGTCCAATGTTGAACGTGTGGTGGTTGAGGAATCAACCATCGACGAGAACAAGGCTCCTTTGTTGGTGTACCGAGAGATCGCCAAGAAGGCTTGATTTGATCTGTTTTTGTATCGGTTTTAATGCCGACGCAAACATGCCAATTTATTCATAATGGGCTGCTGCTTGAAAAGCAGCAAACTTGCCCAATTTCCTTCAGGTAACAAAAGGACCCCTTATGTCTGGTCAGAACCCCTTGCCTGCTTCTCCGCTGGAACTCCCGTTGCTGCCTTTGCGCGACGTGGTGGTTTTTCCCCATATGGTCATTCCGCTTTTTGTTGGCAGGCCCAAGAGCATCAAGGCGCTTGAAGCGGCCATGGCATCAGATCGATGCATCATGCTGGTAGCCCAGAAAGCTGCTGCCAAGGATGATCCTCTGGTGACCGACATGTTCGATGTCGGCTGCATTTCCACCATTTTGCAGATGCTGAAACTGCCCGATGGCACGGTGAAAGTGCTGGTCGAGGGACAGCAGCGAGCAACTGTGGGCAAGATCGACGAGGGTGAATCACATTTCACGGCCACTGTCACGCCGATGGAGGTGA
>DAOSLL010000194.1:0-6768 GCA_035368905.1 Rhodoferax sp. | reverse complement strand
CCCACTACTACATTTTATTTTTCAATGCAACTTCCACACAAAACGACGAAGAACCTGCCAAACCCTCTACCGACCATGCTAGCTGGGGACTCTCATGCATGGCGGTCAGGGCGCGGGCCAGCTTCGGATCTGCCAAGCCAGAGACCAGGCCGATCGACACGCCGTGCGCCTTTCCGTGGTCAAGCAGCCAGCGCAACAGCAGCAGCAGCACCACTTCAAAAAGACGATCTGCCAGCAGCCTGTGTCCACACCGAACTTGATCTGCCTCCTGAAAAAGCAGATCCAGCGCGCCTGACAGTGTGGGCACTTCCAGCAAAGGGATGACGATCAGCGGGGGCAGTGCCTTCACCAGGGGATGGTTGGCACCGCCCTCAAAGTGGACGGAAGCGCAGGTGAAATCTGAGCCATCGACTGGCGCATTGTGAAACTGATGCGTTAACGGCTGTGGGTAAAAAATGAGTGTTGGCTGATTGACTTCGATTCGATTGGGCACATTCGCGCCCTGGTTATGGGTGACCACCATCCGACCTTTGCGCAACACATGAACAAAGCCCCTTCCCGCTTGGGCATCAAAGCTGGTGACACCGCACAAGGCGCCCGTATGAAAGAGGTGGGCGGATACCTGAGAACGCTCCAACAGAGATGAAAGCCGGTCAAGCGCGAGGGGGATGACAGTGTTCATTTTGGACTTATCGGTATGTTTAACGGACCTAAAGATACCCATCATACGATTCAAGCCTGCACCATACGTTCTGTGCCGAGTTGCAGCGATTCACCAACCCACCATGAATCGCTGCCTCAAAGGCACTTTGGTCCAGTTGCCCTTTATCCACTGAAAAAAGGAAATCATCATGTCGCGCGTACAACTCATCAACCCGGCCACCACAACGGCAAACCGCCAGGCGGTGCTAGCGCAAATTCATAAAGCATTTGGTGCCACGCCCAACATGTTCAAGGCGGTGGCCAACTCGCCAGCGGCTCTGAAAAGCATGTGGGGTTCATTTGACGCTTTGGGTTCCGGGGTACTGGGAGCCAAGTTGGGCGAGCAAATTGCGGTCGCGATTGCGGAGCGCAACCGCTGCGAATACTGTTTGGCCGCCCACACGGTGCTGGGCGTGGGTGCCGGAGCCAGTGCAGAAGAAATGTCTGCGGCACAAGCGGGCAAATCGAATGACCCGAAGACAGCCGCGGCCCTGGCTTTTGCCCTGAAGGTGGTCAGCAGCCGCGCCCAGGTGTCTGCCAGCGATGTGGCAGTGCTGCGAAGCGCAGGGTTTGACGATGAACACATTGTCGAGATCATGGCGCACGTGGCCCTGAACATCTTCACTAACTATGTGAACGTGGCTTTTGACGTTCCGCTGGACTTCCCCAAGATCGCCCTGACCCCTGCGGCTTGACGAATTCCCCGGGCGCTGGCATGTGCCCGCCAGCACCCAACACCACCGCGACAGCCATGAAGATGTCTCTTTCACGGTACCTGCAACATTTGCCTGTCCATCAGGGCGACATTGCAGGCGCTGCCGGGCGATTGGGAGGGTGGTTATGCGTCGCTTGCCTTGGCACCCGGCGCAAGGCCAGGCGCAGAGGCGCTGCACCTTGGGGACGATGCGCCTGCCATCGCTCGTTCTCAATGGCAAGGTCCTCAAAGTTGAGGATCAGTCCCCGGTTGAAAATTTCGCTTTGCCCCCTGCCAAGGCGACCGCGTAGAGCGGCAAATAGATGAGGTTTTACCTATGTCACACACTAGCTTTGTCACCAGCGCTATTGCCAGCGATATCGCGCCCCCGCTGCAAGTGGCCCAGTGGTTCAACACCGATTCACCCATCACGCTCAATGCCATGCGCGGCAAAGTGGTGGTCATGCATGCATTTCAGATGTTGTGCCCAGGCTGCGTGGCCCAGGGCTTGCCTCAGGCCTTGCGGGTGCACCGGGCGTTTGCTCGCTCTGAGGTGGTTGTGCTGGGCCTGCACACGGTGTTTGAGCATCACGACGCGATGAGCCCTGTTGCTCTGAAGGCCTTCCTGCACGGGTACCGTGTTGATTTTCCGGTGGCGGTGGACTTGCCTGCACCAGATCGCCCCATACCCCGCACGATGCAAATCTATGAGCTTCGCGGCACACCAAGTTTGATCGTGATAGACCGTCAGGGGGTGATCCGCCTGAATCACTTTGGTCACCTGGATGACCTGCAATTGGGTGCCTTGCTGGGGGCACTGCTGACCGAGGCGGTTGAGCCACCGGCAATTGGCATTACCGCGCCGCAGGGTCGGCAAGAGCCCGGCTGCGACGATTTTCATTGCGCGGTTGACCTTGCGGGAGCCACATCATGAAATGCATCGTGCTGCGGCATCTGGCCTTTGAAGACCTCGGGGTTTTTGCAGAGGTTTTGATCGACCAGGGATTTGAGGTGTGTTACCTGGAAGCCGGGCAACACGACCTGACCGGTCAAAACCTGGACCAGGCCGAGCTGCTGGTGGTGCTGGGGGGCCCCATTGGGGTGTATGAGGCCAACGACTATCCGTGGCTTCGGCAAGAAATCGAGATCGTGGAACGACGCTTGCGCCACGACTTGCCTACCTTGGGCATCTGCCTGGGTGCTCAAATCATGGCTGCAGCATTGGGTGCGGCCGTGTACCCGGGCCGTGATAAGGAAATTGGCTGGTCGACGGTACGGCTCACACCCGCAGCCCGTGGTACTTGCCTGGAGGCGCTGGAACAGGTAGCGGTGCTGCACTGGCACGGTGACACTTATGACTTGCCCGCTGGGGCGACCCTATTGGCATCGACCGACCTGACACCGAACCAGGCCTTCTCTTTTGGGCGCAATGCACTGGCCTTGCAGTTTCACGCGGAGGCCGACGGAGCCCAGATGGAACCCTGGCTGATTGGCCACACCGTGGAGCTGCGCCAAGCCGACATCAACATACCTGATCTGCGTCAAGCCGGCTACCGGGGCAATGTCGCGAAGGTGGTCGCCGGAAGATTGATGCTTGAACGCTGGCTGGCGCAGGTCGGGCTTGCAGGTGCTTGCCTGCGCATTACGTGAGGGCAGTGCTGAGCGCCCGCATCTGCGAGGTCTGCCAGCGGCTGTGACCAGGGTGAGGCGGGCAGATCAGGAGACTTTTCCATCACATCGGAGCCGCCTCGCAGTCCCTGAACATCGCCCGCAGATGGGCCACCGTTGTCGGACGACCTTGAAGCGCCAAGGCATAGCGGGGCGCAACGCGACCCAGACTGGGCACCTGGCAGTGGTGGGGTGGTGCCGGATCACGTGGAGGACCAGCGCATCGGGTGGCGAAAGGTCAAGGCGGCCAATTGAACGTGCTGCCCAATTGAACCTGCGTGCGCAACTGGCGGCGAGTGCTGTTGCGACCAAGGACTTGGCCAAACACGTGGTTGTGCGGTTCAAACCAGCCTGCGGCGGATCGTGCCAACCAACTCGCCGGCCTGGGCCAGGCCATCAATGGTGAACGCAGCCTTGACATTCTTGCAGCAGCAATGGTGGCAATTGGCCTGTACGGACATGGTGAGCTCAGCGTTGGGCGGGTTTCCGCCAAATTTGGTGAACACATTGACCAGGTTGAGTCATTCTTAAATGCTGTATTGCAGCTTGCCAGCTTGCGCGCCCCGAGCCTGGAGGGTCGAGCTGGAATGACTGCTGCCAGCCTACACTTGACAGAACGTTAGCGGCTGAGTTGCCGACCGGCCAAAGCCCAAGGGTCGGCAAGTTACCGGTTTTACTTCGGAGAAACCTCATGAAAGCACCATTGCCAGAGACTGTGCGTCAGGCGCTTCAAAGCCGCAGCCTTGAAGACAAGTACACGCTTGATCAAGGCCGGGCTTTCATGAGCGGTGTTCAGGCACTGGTGCGCCTGCCAATGCTGCAACAGCGGCGTGATGCCCGATCCGGCCTGAAGACGGCCGGGTTTATCAGCGGCTACCGGGGTTCGCCCCTGGGGGCCTATGACCAGGCGCTGGTGGCCGCGCGCAAGCATCTGGAGGCCCATCACATCGTGTTTCAGCCGGGTGTCAACGAAGAGTTGGCGGCGACCGCAGTGTGGGGCACCCAGCAGCTTGATTTGTACCCGCAGAGCAAACTGTTCGACGGCGTTTTTGGCATCTGGTACGGCAAAGGTCCCGGGGTGGACCGCAGTTCAGATGTGTTCAAGCACGCCAACATGGCCGGCACTGCGCGCCATGGCGGCGTGCTGGCGGTGGCGGGCGACGACCACCTGAGCAAGAGTTCGACCTCGGCGCACCAGAGCGACCATATTTTCAAGGCCTGTGGCCTGCCGGTGTTTTTCCCGTCAGATGTGCAGGACATTCTGGACCTGGGCCAGCACGCCATTGCATTGAGCCGTTTCTCGGGTGTCTGGGCGGGCATGAAGACAATTCAGGAGGTGGTGGAGTCCAGCAGCGCGGTGCAGGTGGACCTGGATCGCGTCAACATCTTGATGCCCGAAGATTTCACCCTGCCCCCGGGCGGGCTGCAAATCCGATGGCCCGACCCGGCACTGGAGCAGGAAGCCCGCCTGATGGAATACAAGTGGTATGCCGCATTGGCCTATGTGCGTGCCAACCGCCTCAACTTCAATGTGATCGCCAGCAGCAACGATCGCTTTGGCATCATGGCCAGCGGCAAGGCCTTCAATGACACCCGCCAGGCCCTGGTTGACCTCGGGCTCGACCTTGCCACCTGCCAGCGCCTTGGCATTCGGCTGCACAAGGTCAACGTGGTGTGGCCGCTGGAGGCGACCCTGGCACGCGACTTTGCGCAGGGCTTGCAAGAAATTCTGGTGGTGGAAGAAAAGCGCCAGATCATGGAATACCAGCTCAAGGAAGAGCTATACCACTGGCGTGCCGACCTGCGCCCGGTCGTGGTCGGCAAATTTGACGACTCAGGCGATGCCAGCGGTGAATGGAGCCACCCCAACCCCGGTGGCAACTGGCTGTTGCGTGCCAAAGCCGACCTGAACCCGGCGCTGGTCGCCAGGGCGATTGCCAAACGGCTGAAAAAGCTTGGCGTGCCAGACGATGTGGCGGCGCGCATGGACCGCCATCTGGATTTGCTTGATGAGCGCGAGCGCGGCGCGCTGGAACTCAAATCCGCCGGCGGCGAGCGCACCCCCTGGTTTTGCAGCGGCTGCCCGCACAACACCAGCACCCGCGTGCCCGAGGGTTCCCGCGCCCTGGCCGGCATTGGCTGCCATTTCATGGCCATCTGGATGGACCGCAGCACCAGCACATTCAGCCAGATGGGCGGTGAAGGTGTGGCCTGGGTCGGGCAGCAAGCCTTCACAACAGACCAGCACGTATTTGCCAACCTGGGTGACGGCACCTATTTTCACAGTGGCTTGCTGGCCATTCGCCAGAGCATTGCAGCGGGTGTCAACATCACTTACAAACTGCTGTACAACGATGCGGTCGCCATGACCGGTGGTCAGCGGGTGGGCGAACGTGCCGAGGGGCACAGCGTGCTGCAGATCATGAACAGCCTGATGGCAGAAGGAGTTGCCAAATTGGTCATCGTGACCGATGCGCCGGACAAATACCAGGGAATTGCGCTGGCCCCAGGGGTAACGGTGCAGCAGCGTGACCAGCTTGACCGCGTTCAGCGCGAGTTGCGCATACTCAAGGGCACCACCGCCATCATTTATGACCAGATGTGCGCGACCGAGAAGCGCCGCAAACGCAAGCGCGGCACCCTGTCCGAGCCAGATGAGCACATCGTCATCAACGAACTGGTGTGTGAGGGCTGTGGCGACTGCAGCGAGCAGTCCAACTGCCTGAGCATTGAACCCCTGGAAACCGAATTTGGCCGCAAGCGCAGCATCAACCAGAACACCTGCAACAAGGATTTCAGTTGCATCAAGGGCTTTTGCCCGAGCTTTGTGACCGTCAAGGGCGGCCAGCTAAAAAAGCCCAAAGTCGACCAGCGCAAAAGACCCGACGTTTTGCCGGTTTTGCCAGAACCCGTCTTGCCGCCAACCGGCACCGCCTGGGGCATTGTGGTCGGTGGCGTTGGCGGCACCGGGGTCATCACGGTTGGCCAGTTGCTCGGCATGGCTGCGCATCTGGAAGGCAAGGCGGTCGTCACGCTTGACGCAGGAGGTCTGGCGCAAAAAGGCGGGGCCACCTGGAGCTACATCCAGATTGCCGACCACCCTGAGGCGATTTACACCAGCAAGGTCGATAGCGCCAAAGCCGACCTGGTGATTGGCTGCGATGCCGTCGTGGCCGCCAGCAAAACCACCCTGTCGGTGATGCAGTCCGGGCGAACTTTTGTGGTGCTCAACAGCCACGCAACGCCGACAGCGGCCTTTGTGCATGACCCGCAATGGCAATTTCCGCAGGGCGCTTGTGCGGCAGCAATTGCCACCGCGCTGGGCGGTGCGGAACCGCTGGCGTTTGATGCGGAACAAATCGCCAGGCAAGCCTTGGGCAACGCCATCTACACCAACCCTCTGCTGCTGGGATTTGCCTGGCAAATGGGGCGCGTGCCGGTCAGCCGGGCGGCGCTGCTGCGCGCCATGGAACTCAATGGCGTTCAGGTTGACAACAACCAGACAGCCTTTGAATGGGGTCGCCACTGCGCCCATGACCTGCGCGCGGTGCAGGCCTTGTTTGCGCCGGTGCATGTGATTGAACTTGTCAAAAATCCCACGCTGCCGCATATGGTGGGCAGGCGGGTTGCCTATCTGACCGCTTACCAAGATGCGGCCTATGCGAGGTGCTACCAGTCTGTGCTGGACCAGGTGCAGCAAGTGG
>DAOSLL010000193.1:0-6786 GCA_035368905.1 Rhodoferax sp. | reverse complement strand
GGCATCAGCCTATCCGTTTGGCAAGCTATCAGACCGGATGAGCCATTCCACGATATTGGCTGGGGGTTTGGTCGTTCTGATTGCTGCTGACTTGGTGCTGGCCAGCGGTAGTCATTGGATGACCCTGCTGGGTGGTGTCGCACTGTGGGGCATTCACATGGGCATGACCCAAGGCCTGTTGGCGACCATGGTGGCCGACACGGCACCCGCCGATTTGCGCGGAACAGCCTATGGGGTTTTCAATCTCGTAAGCGGGTTGTCAATGCTATTGGCCAGCGGTGTGGCAGGTTGGCTTTGGGACCGTCACGGCGCGGCTACAACGTTTTTGGGTGGTGCCGCATTTGCTGGTATTGCACTGGTGGGATTGCTCACTCGACCAGCCCGGTTCGCTAGCAAGTGACTTGGCACTCCATGACTGCTGAAAACACTTTGCTGATTTCAGACGGGTGGGGGCTTGAAAAATCAATTGCAGGTTTGCCCTGCTGGAATTCCTGAACCCTTCGTCGTTTCGTGTGGAACTTGACGCAGGCTGGCGGGCGTGGTCGGTGTTTGCCGTCTGCCGTGCAGCCGGGTCAAGGCTGGACGAAGTCCACCCGAAGGGCTTGGCCCTGATGCGGTTGCATGGCTCTCATAATTGGAAAATGCTTGTCGAATCAAGGCTTTGAGGCGACAAGTCCTGGTTTCAAAAGGTGTCACACTCCAGGCACTGACCGTGAACGTTGCCAACCTCCGTTGGTCTTTTCTGGTTGTAGCGGTTCTACATCAGTGGCCACCACAAACAGACCTCCGGCGCGACCTCCACACAAAACGGCATAGAGCCGCAGCATTGATGCAGTCGGTCGGATTCCGCAACACTGGAACATCTTTCGATTGAAGGCGATGACCAGCAAGATTGGCAGTGGCAAAACTCCGCCTGGCGGCAGCAGCGTGTATTCATCAGGCGATACCGCTTTTTTGCGCCGTCAAAACACTTTGGGACGACGGTATTTGCCTGGATGACCGGTGCGGCCCCTGCACCACATTCGTCGCCTCACTTGCAGCGCTAAGGGGCAACAGGCTTGGCCGGTCACTGCACAGCCGCCAGGCATCGCCCATTGGGCGTTCGTACTGGGCACGGCGGAAGATGCGTTTGACCCTTTCCCCCTCGGCCTGGTTCAGGCACTTTTCAACCACATCGAAGAGGGACCACAGTCGCATGCTGACAGCGTCAGCAGCTCCATGCTGTCAAACCGGTGTGTCGCGTGCAGTTGGCTCCCGGTCGCTGCAAGAATCTCCAGCCTTGATGCCAAAATGACCGCCAGCCGTTGCTGTGAATGCGCAGCATGCTACATATTTCGCAGCGGATGATAATCTGACAATTCATTCAACTGGCCCTCACCATGCGCGTCCTGCTTTACAAAGATCTCAACACCCGCCGTGTCAAGGCAGCCTTTGCCAAGGTGCGTGCAGCGTTGGAGGCCGATGACTTTCGCAGTGCCGATGTCAAAAAGCTCGCTCCCACACACTACTGGCGCGCCAAGCTGGACTACAGCAACCGGTTGCTGCTGCAATTTGTCCGTTATGGCACCGAGACCGTTTGCCTGGCGCTTGAAGTCATCGAAAACCACGCCTACGAAAAATCTCGCTTTCTGCGCGGTGCCACGCTCGACGAGGCCAAGATTGAACAAGAGTCGGTGCCAAAAGACAGCGCCAGCGTCCACAACCTGGCCGACACCCAGCCGATGCGCTGGTTGCACGCCAGCCGCAGCGAGTTTGAGCTGCTCGACAAGCCGATCATGTTTGATGACGCGCAAGAAGCGGTGCGGCGTTTGCCGGCGCCGGTGGTGGTGGTCGGCTCGGCCGGTTCAGGCAAAACCGCCGTAACACTGGCCAAGCTGCGCGAAGCCAGCGGCCGGGTGTTGTACGTGACGCTGTCGAGCTATCTGGCGCAATCGGCGCGTGCGCTGTATGACGCGCATGGCTTTGAGAACCCGGCGCAGGAGGCCGAGTTTTTGAGCTACCGTGAATTTGTCGAAACCCTGCGCGTGCCACCTGGGCGCGAAGTCAGTTTTACCGCCTTTGCCGGCTGGTTCGAGCGGCATCGCCAGACCTCACGCGCGGCTTTGGGCGAGCTCGATGCGCACGCGCTGTTTGAAGAGTTTCGCGGTGTCATCAGCGCCACTGCCCAAGGCCCGCTGGACTTGCCCGGCTACCTGGCGCTGGGGCCGCGCCAGTCATTGCTGAGCCCGGCGGCGCGCGAGGTGGCCCACACGCTTTTTCAGCGCTACCGGCAATGGCTGGTTGAGGCGCATCTGTTTGACCTGAACCTGGTGGCTTTTGAGTGGCAGCCGCTGGCGCAGCCGGTGTATGACTTTGTGGTGATCGATGAGGTGCAGGATCTGACCAATGTGCAGCTCGCGCTGGTGCTGGCCTGCCTGAAAAAACCTGGTGAATTTCTGTTG
The DNA here is from genome assembly GCA_035368905.1 of Rhodoferax sp. Taxonomy (GTDB): domain Bacteria; phylum Pseudomonadota; class Gammaproteobacteria; order Burkholderiales; family Burkholderiaceae_C; genus Rhodoferax. The sequence continues at coordinate 4,345 of DAOSLL010000193.1, read as the reverse complement.
TGCGGCGACTCGAACCAGATCGTGCACCCCAACTTTTTCTCCTGGGCTGCGGTGCGCACCCTGTTCTGGCACGGGCTGGCCGGTGAAGCCGCGCAGCGCCAGACCCTGTCGGTGCTGCAAGCCAACTTTCGCAACACCCACAGCGTCACCGAACTGGCCAACACGCTGCTCAAAATCAAGCAGGCGCGCTTTGGCTCGATTGACCGGGAAAGCAATTTTCTGGTGCAAAGTACCTCACAGACCGAGGGCCTGGTCAGCCTGCTGCCAGCGCGTGACACGGCACTGCGCGAACTCGACAACCGCACTCGCGCCTCGGTGCAGCACGCGGTGGTGGTGCTGCGCGACGAAGACAAGCCTGCCGCGCGGGAACATTTCCGCACGCCGCTGGTGTTTTCTGTGCACGAGGCCAAAGGGCTGGAATACCCGCATGTCATCTTGTATGCGCTGGTGTCGGGCCAGCGCGCGGCCTATGCCGAGGTCTGCAGCGGCGTGTCTGGCGCTGATCTGACGGTGCAGGAGCTAAGTTACAACCGCGCCCGCGACAAGGGCGACAAGTCGCTTGAGCTGTACAAGTTTTACGTCAATGCGCTGTATGTGGCGATGACCCGGGCGGTGGAAAGCCTGACCCTGGTTGAGTCAGACACCGACCACCCGCTGCTTGAGCTGCTCGGATTGAGAGTTGCTGCTGCTGCCATGGCGCAGGCGACACCAGTGCAAACTTCAAGCCGCGAAGAATGGGCGCAAGAGGCACGCAAGCTCGAACTGCAGGGCAAGGAGGAGCAAGCCCGCGCCATTCGCGAGGCCTTCCTGCAAGTCAAGACAGTGCCCTGGACCCCGTGGAGCGAGCCGCTGATACGCGAACTGCTGCCACGCGCACTGGACCGCGCCCTGCCGTCCAACAAGCCGCGCCAGGTGCTGATGGACTATGCGCTGTGGCATGGCCAGCAAGCCTGGGTGGAAAAACTGGCCACGCAGACGCAGTTTCAGCCCGCCCGCAGCCTGGTGCCGGGCGACATCTACGGTCAGGTCAAGAGCGGGGAATACCGCGGCAGCTACTACGACGACTACGCCGGCGACTTTGAGCGGCAGCGGCAACTCGGGTACCGCGCCGCCAGTTCGCTGCGCCAGCGCCACTTGCAGCCCTACGCCGCACACAACTTCAAAGACCTGTTGCGCCAGTGCGACAGCTATGGCGTGGATCACCCAACCCCGACCGGCGGCACCACGCTGATGCTGGCCGCGCGTGCTGGCAACCTGGCGCTGGTCGATGCCTTGCTGCTGCGCGGTGCCGACCCGCAGGCGCAGGACGAGTTTGGCCACACCGCCTGGATGACCGCGCTGAACCGCGCCATCGACGATGCGGACTTTGCCCGGCAAAAAATAGCCGCGCTGTTTGATCGCATTGGCCCGCCTGTGCTGGACGTACAGACCGATGGCCGACTGGTGCGGCTGGAACGTCATCAGGGCGAATACTGGCTGCTCAGCCTGATGCTGGCTGGCTTGAAAACCCTGCGCAGCCGCTGCGTTGCGCGCAGCCAGCACCCCTACAAATACGAGTCCGGCTTTTTTGCCGAGGGTCTGCAAACCACGCTGGAATGCCTGCCCGAACACCTGTGGAAAACGCAGCGGCGCAAGCGCAGTTATGTCGATGCGGTGCTGGCGCGGGCAGAGGTGCAAAGCCAATACCAGCCAGCGCGGCGGCTGTGGTTGCGCACCAAGAACGGCCATTACCTGCCCAACGCCTTGCTGCAACTGCGCACCGACAGCAGCGACGGGCCAGGCTGGACTCCGCTGCCGCAGGTGCTCAATGTGCCGTGGGTCGATGACGGCACCTATCGGCCAGATCGCTGGGTGAAGAGCCTGGCCAGGTTGCTTGACCCAACCCAGGTCGCACAGGATGATGAAGTCTTTTGATGCCCGCATTGACAAAAAATGGTGCGGCCACTTCCTGACCCGGTTCATCAATAAGTGAAATCGCCAATAACGTCACAAACATTAGCAACAGGAATGTTATGAAGAAAACTCTGATCTTTGTTTCATTGCCAGTGCGCATGTCCCACACTTGCGGCTTTCGCAACTATTGAGAGCCCGCCATGTTGATTGGACTACCCAAAGAAATCAAGAACCACGAATACCGCGTCGGCCTGACCCCGGCCAGTGTGCGTGAACTCACCACCCACGGCCACCAGGTGCTGGTGCAAACCGGAGCCGGGGCTTCGATCGGCCTGCTTGATGCCCAGTACCAGGCAGCAGGTGCCAAACTGGCTGCCAGCGCTGCCGAGGTGTTTGCGGCGGCCGACATGATCGTCAAGGTCAAGGAACCCCAGCCACAAGAGTGCAGCATGCTGCGCCCAGGGCAGATTTTGTACACCTACCTGCACCTGGCACCGGACCCGGATCAAACCGCCGCACTGGTCAAGTCCGGTGCCGTGTGCATTGCCTATGAAACCATTACCGGCCCGGGTGGCGGTCTGCCGCTGCTGGCACCAATGAGCGAAGTGGCCGGGCGCATGGCAATTCAGGCGGGTGCCGCGCATCTCGAAAAATCCAAGGGCGGCATGGGCGTATTGCTCGGTGGCGTGCCTGGTGTGCCTGCGGCGCATGTGGTGATTCTGGGTGCCGGTGTGGTTGGCACCCACGCGCTGCAAATGGCAGTCGGCATGGGCGCGCGGGTCAGCGTGCTGGACAAGAACATGGACCGCCTGCGCCAGCTTGACCTGATTTTTGGCAACCGCATCCACACCATTTTCTCAACCGCACAAAGCGTCGAAGATGCCGTGCTGGACGCTGATCTGGTGGTCGGCGGCGTGTTGATTCCGGGCGCTGCGGCCCCAAAGCTGGTTAGCCGCGCCATGATCTCGCGCATGAAAAAGGGTGCCGTGGTGGTTGATGTGGCAATCGACCAGGGTGGTTGTTTTGAAACATCGCACGCCACCACGCATGCCGAACCGACCTACCTGGTTGATGGCGTGGTGCATTACTGCGTTGCCAACATGCCCGGTGCGGTGGCCCGCACCTCGACTTTTGCGCTCAACAACGCCACGATTGGTCATGCCGTGGCGCTGGCCGACAAGGGCTGGAAGCAAGCGCTTTTGGACAACCCGCACCTGTTGGCCGGTCTGAATGTCTGCAATGGCCAGGTCACCTATGAAGCGGTCGCCAAAGACCTGGGCTACGCCTATGTCGCTGCGGATACGCTGCTGAGCTGATCGCACAACGGCAGCACGGCTGCGCGCAAGCGGCCATGTTGCCAGCCGCCCTGCCCGCCTTTGTCGGTTGTACCGGTGGTGCTACAGTTCAGCCCGCCATGCAAGCACTGATCACTGAACTTCGCCGCCGTGTCGCCCTTTGGCGCGCAGAGCACGAGTTGGTAGCTCACAAAGCGCATCGCCTGAACCTGCAGCGCGCACGCAGCGTGGCACCGATGGTCGCCGCCATCAGTGCGGTGTTCGCCGCGTGGCTTGGCATCGAGTTGCTCGGCCAGCATGACAGCGATCTGGTGACGCGATGGAAGCTCGGCCTGTTTCTGACCCACGGGCTGATGGCGATCAGCTTTGGCTTGCTGGCCTGGGCCGCGCACCATCTTCAACACGCGGTCAAGAGCTTCATGGGCAAGGCACTGCCGCTGCTGATGGTCGCGCTGGCCTTGCTGTTTGTGATTGGGTTTGTCACCTTCGACCAATGGGTAACGCCCAACATCACGGCCTTTTTGCTGGGTTTAATGGCCGTCAGCATGGTGGTGCACCTGCGCCCCAGCAGCTCTGGCTGGATTTTTGCAGCGGCTTACCTGCTGTTTTTTTTCACCATCGGCCTGACCCAGGGCAACCCGGAGCAGTTGCTGTCAAACCGCATCAACGGGCTGGCGGCAGTTGGTTTTGGCTGGGGTTTGTCGGTCTTGTTGTGGCGCCAGTTCACCACCCTGACGCTGCAGCAAGAGCAACTTGAAAGTGCCAATGTCGAGTTGCAGAACAAGCAAAAGGAGTTGCAGCGCCTGACCCGGCTGGACGGCCTGACCGGGCTTTACAACCGCAACACCTTTGTCGAGCTGACCCGCCAGGAACTGGCACGCGCTCAGCGCCAGGGTTCTGGCACCACCATCTTGTTGCTGGACCTGGACTTTTTCAAGCGCGTCAACGACACTTGGGGTCATCCGGCGGGCGACGCGGTGCTTAAAAATGTGGCCGCAGTCGCCAACAGCACGGTGCGAGCGACCGATCTGGTCGGTCGCCTCGGCGGCGAGGAATTCATCATCTTGCTGCCCAGCACCTCATTGGAGGCAGGGCGCAAGCTGGCCGAAAAGCTGCGCGCCAACCTGCAGCACACCCCCACCCCGTGGCAGCAAGGC
>DAOSLL010000192.1:0-6792 GCA_035368905.1 Rhodoferax sp. | reverse complement strand
CCGGCCAGGCGCTGTAACACGGCGGACTTCAGGTTATCGATTAACAAGCGTTGGGGCACGCCGCCAAAGGCGGCAAACGCCCGCTCATGACAGGCCAGAAAGAATTCACTGGTTTGCGAGACGGTGAACTCCAGGTACATGCGCCTGCTAAAACACAGCACCATCAGAAAAAAGCTCAAACGCCGACTTGTACTGCCGATGCCCACCGTGCCCATCTCGCCCCAGTCCACTTGGGCCGCCTCACCTGGTGCGAAGTCAAGCTTGAGAAAGGCTTGGGGTGCGCGTGGACGGATGCGCTGCACGTAGTCTTTGACAATGGTGCGCCCGCCATCAAAGCCCATTTCACACAGGCGCTGGTAGATTTGCTGGGCGCTGTAGGAGTGGGCATCGAGCCAGCGCACGATGTGGCCTTTGAAATCATCGAGCTTGCCCACCCGTGGTGTGGTGCTCGCTCGGGGTTGGTACTGCGGGGTGTCAGCCCATTTGGAGACGGTGCGCACATCCAGACCCAGCGCCTGCGCGGTCTGGGCGGGGGTGAGGCTTTGACGGCCCAGGTGGTCACGAATCTTGCAGTAGGTTTCATAGTTGAGCATGACGGCGCTCCAGGTCAAGGATTTGGGCCAGACTTAAGGGGCCGCTGCGAGCTCGTTCGTTGGGTGTGGGTGTTACTGGTCGTATTGACGCTGGGGGCTGCGCTGGTCGCGTTGGCCGGGGCAGTGGTGATGCCGTCGTGGCCGCTTGCTGCGTGGGTACTGTCGGTGACGTGGGTGAAGCGGACATACGTCTGGTTGGCAAGGCCAGCACTTGGTACAGCGGGGCCTGCCAGGCAATGAGATCGAGCGCCATCAGCTGGGCGCGCGCAGCGGCCAACTCCGCCTCACTGAGGTGCAGTCGGCCCGCCAGTGTGGCGCTGGCGTAGTAGCTCAGCCCCTCACAGTCGGCGACGGTCACGAGAAACAGGTACAGCGCTGCGCTGTGGCTGCTACAGCGGTCAATCAGGTGGTGCTGTACCAGCGCTTGGTCAACCCAGCTAAATTGTTCGGGGGTGTTGCGCACGCGCTCAGGGCACAGCGCTTGTTTGACGATCTTCATGATGATGGCTCCGGTAGGTGATGTCAGAGCCAAGTTGTACCAAGCGAGCCTTGATCATGTCGATGTCATCTTGTAACGCAAAGCCGAACACATGGGCGATAAGCCCCGTCAGCATTGACTCCAAGGGGGGTAAGGCATCTTGTAACGCAGGTATCTCAGGCACCTCACCACGATTGGTAGTTTCTTCAATGTAATCAATTACTTGCAATGGCAAGGTATCTTGTAACGCAGCTGAGACCTTGCGCCGCGCTCGGCCATAGCCGGGGTTGGAGGCACGCCAGGCTTGCACCCGAGCCACTTGGGTGGGGCCGGAAAAGTAGTCGCTGTTTTGTGGTTTGGCCAGCCAGGCGGCTTGGGCTGCAGCCTTGCTCGCACGGCGGCATTCGGGTTTGCTGCAGTAGTGTTGTCGCCCCACGTTGCGACAGTCAGGATCAAAAATGTCGCCGCAATTCAAGCACTTGCGTTGCCCGCTCTTGGCCATGGACACTCCTCGATCAGGTCGAGAAGAAGAACCCCAATGGCCGCTTGCACGCCCTCAGGCGAAGTGTGAAGAAAACGAAAAAGGGGCAGAAGAAGACGCGTTAAAAACAATTCTGAAAGAAAACGGATGCAGAAGAAAATACACGTTCATTCCGGCTGAAAACACGCAGTTTCGAGTCGGCGGTCACACTTCCTTGGCACCGAAAAAGCGTTCAAAAGCCGAATTGCAGCCCAGGTAGACACCATCGTTGTCCTTGAGCCAAACCAGGTCGGGCAAAGTCTGCACCAGCGTGCGCAGGTGAATCCGCTCTGATTCGAGCTGTTGCAGGGCCAAATTGCGTTCGGACTGATCGCGACCGATGGCCAGATAACGGTCCCCCGGCAGGCGTTGGGTGGTCAATTCCAGTGACAGCGCACTGCCGTCCTTGCGTTTGAGCTGCCAGTCGCGCCGCACGTAGGGGTTTACCTCCAGCAGTGCCGCATGGGCCGGAAAAGCTGCCAGTTCTTCAGGTGACAACACATCGGGAATGCTGCAACGCAACAGTTCACCATTGGTATAACCAAGCAGCGCATGCGCTGTGGCATTTACAAAGGTAAATTGGCCCGACAGATCGCTGACAAACACGGCATCACCGGCACTTTCCATGACCTGCTGCAGTTGCTGGCGTGACTGCACTTCGCGGCTGATGTCGATGCCGACACCGATCAAAAAGTCTTGCCCTCCCACCATCGCCCGGTTGCCGGAAAAGTGGTACGGTGTGGTTTGACCGTCACGCGCCAGCAGGGTGGCCCCAACACTGGCCACGCCCTGCTTGAAGACCTCTCCGACCGCCTGCAGCAGTGCGACCCGATCCTCTTCGATCACGAAGTCGGCTGCGCTCATGTTGGCCAGTTCAGCGTCGGGGTATCCACTCACCTCGCTGAAACGTCGGTTCCAGCGGAGAAAACGACCGTCGGCGGAAAACAGGTAAAAAACACCGGGCAGGCTGTTGATGATGTCGTCGGAAAGCTGCCTTTCAGCAGCGATGTTGCACGCCTGTGCGGCGGCTTCCTCGTCACTGAGCAGGCGTTGCATGGCCAGGTTGAACTGCTGCGTCAGGGCATCAATCGCAGAAACCACGGCGACATCAAGCTGGCGCACCGTATGGCTGGCCAGATTGAGGCAGGCGATGGGTTGCTGGTCACGCAAAATCGGGACCACCACCAGGGCCAGCAGACCCTCCTGGACGTATTGAGGCTGATCAATCAGGCTCGGATCGGTGCAGTGCGGTGCCGGCACGCTGCAACTACAGATCATGTGACCTGTGGCAATGCGCTGGATTTGCGGCGAGTCAGCCGCAACCTGGCTGACACCGGCCACAAACTCGGCCGACAAGCCGCGCTGGCGTACCAGTTCGAACCGGCCGTCCGGCCCGCGCCAATAGAGCCCACCCGAATCGAGTTCCGGCAACGCCAGCGCCGTGTCCAGTATGGCATCGATCAGTGTTTCGCGGTCGGGGCGACGGTTGATCGCCTTGGAGAACTCGTGCTCCAGCCGCAATAGCTCCTGGGCACGCTTGCGGCCGGTGATGTCGGCCATGGTGCCCATCGTCAACAGCGGCTGCCCGGCGGCATCACGTTCCACCACCCGGCCCCGGCTTTGCATCCAGATCCAGTGACCGTTACCGTGGCGGAACCGATACTCTGCCTCATAAAGGGGGCCGTCAGGCTGCAGTGCCAACGCCATCTGGCCCTGCACCGTCGCACAGTCATCCGGATGAATGCGGTCAAACCAGGACGAAAAATCCAGCGTGGGCGTGGCAGCGATGCCAATGGTTGCGCACAATCGTGCACTCCATGTCATGCGCCCGCTGCGGTGGTCGTATTCCCAAATGCCCAGTTCGGCGGCATCAAGAATCGCTGCAAGGTGGGTCAATTGCTGGGGCGACGGTCGGGATGGGGCATGTTCCATGTGCACGGCTAGGCCTTTCAATGACACACAACCAAGTATCGCACCTTGGTGCAGCGACAGTACTGCATCAACGCGGATTCCTCAGTTGACCATTTGTTGTCATCTGGACTGGGTCAAGCGAGAACAAATGGACAAATGTGGTCGTGCTGGCAAGTGCAGTGCCAGGCGCACGCCGCGCGGTGCAAATGGCTAGGCCAGCGGCTTGCAACAACGCATGGCGCTGGCCAGTGCGGCCGACCTGTTCAAGTTATTTTTGCCTGACACCGAAAGTGCGACAGCTTGTCAAGGAGTGTTGTCCGCGCTTAGTTGGTGGAGCAAATGCGAGAACGCCTCGACCGCCAATTGCATGTCGTCGCTGGTGGTCGATTCGAGCGGGTTGTGGCTGATGCCGGCGTTCTGGCCGCGCACAAACAGCATAGCTTGCGGCATCAGTTCATGCAATTTCATCGCATCGTGACCGGCACCACTGGGCAGATGGTGAATCGGCAGGCCAAGTGCGGCGACAGCGGCTTCCCAGCGCTGCTGCCAGTCTGGCGCACAGGGTGCGGCGCTGGCCCGCATGGTTTGCTGCACGGCAAAGCACAGGCCGCGCCGGGTGCAGATTTGCTCTAATTTTTCTAGCACGTCGCGCTCAAGGGCATTGCGCTGCAGGTCGTTTGGAGCCCTCAAATCGAGACTGAAGGTGGCCTGCCCCGGCACCACGTTGACACTGCCAGACGGCACATTGAGCTGTCCCATGGTGGCCACCGAGTCAAGGTCTTGCGCGGCCCGTTGTTCCAGATACAAGGCCAGTTCGGCCACGCCGCAAACCGCATCACAGCGCTGGTTCATCGGGGTTGTGCCGGCATGGCTGGCGCGGCCGGTCACCTCGCCCTGATAGCGCACACTGGCGTTGATGGCGCTGACCACGCCCAGTGGCAGGTTCAGCGCGTTGAGCACCGGCCCCTGCTCGATATGCACCTCGACAAAGCCCAAGTACTGCGCCGGGTCGCGCTTGAGGCGGGCAATGTTGCCCAGCACGAGATCAGCATCGGTGCCAGCGCACAGCCCGGCGTTGCGCATGGCGCTCTGCATCGAGATGCCGTCGGCATCGAGTTGAGCGAGCCAGTCGGGCTGGAAGTCCCCAACCAGTGCCGCCGAGCCCAGAAAGGCAGCTTTGAAGCGCTGGCCTTCTTCTTCGGCAAACGCTACCAGTTCAATGGCAAATGGCAGGCGACGCCCGGCACGGTGCAGTTCACGCACGCAGGCCATCGGCACAAAAATGCCCAGCCGACCGTCGTACTTGCCCGCGTTGCGCACCGTGTCGAAATGGCTGCCGGTCAGCAAGGTTTGTGGTTTTATATGTCTTTTAGGGCTGTAGCCCCCGTCAATACTGCGCGAGTAGCTATCATCTTCAGAGCTATCTGGAGGCGGCGCAAGGATCTCATCGGTGCGACCTTCGTAACGCCCCACCACATTGCCAACTGCGTCGATCTGCACCGAGTCAAAGCCGCAGTCCTGCATCCAGCCCGCAATGGCCTTGGCACAGGCGCGGTGCGCGTCGCTCAAATAGGTCACGGTGAGCTGGCCCTGTTCGGCATAGCCGGGCTCCGAGAACTCGCTCAGGCGCTCCTGCCAGTCCCACACCAGGTTGCCCAGCGTCGGCGTGAGGCCAAACTTGTCGTTGAGGCGAATTTCGGCAATGCGGTGGATGTTGCGCAGGCACTCGTGCAGCTCAAAGTCAGCCTGACCCTGCAGCCGACGCTCGAAAGTGGCAATGATCTCCTGCCGACTCAGACCGGTGCCGCGCGGGCCGCGCACCGCCAGAATGAACGGAAAACCAAACTTGGCGTTGTAGTCGGCATTGAGTTGCTGCAAATGGGCAAATTCTTCTGCGCTGCAGTGGGTCAGGCCAGCCTTGCTTTGTTCGTTGCTTGATTCTGCCGTCAGGCTGTTGCTGACCATGGCCTTGCCTGCCAGTTCGGGGTGGGCCCGGATCAGCGCCACTTGAGCATCGCGACCGGCAGCGTCAAGCGCCTGCGTCATCAGGTGTTTGAGCTGGTGGATGGATTTGAACGGGCGCTGTTGCAGCGCTGCCCGGGCGATCCAGGGCGAATGTTCATACAGGCCGTCAAGCAGCCTGAGCGCTTCGTCAAGGGGCGCGGCGTTGAGATATTGCAAGTTTGGTTTTGTCAAGATTGTTCCCCAATCGATGCCTTCACCCGCCTGGCAGCCCCACGAAGCCAGATCAATGAATAGGCGATTCTATGCACCGATTTGCGCAGAACCTGGCGGGTCGGCAAGTCGCCAGCAATGGCGCTGCTGCAGCGCAGGTGAGCCACCTCCGGCGCAGCGGTGTCACATGCGAATGCCGGTCAGACCGGGTTGCTGACGCAGCTTCAGGTGCCAGTACAACAGCGCCACAGTGTGGCCGGTGGTGCGCCTGGCGACGGTCGGACCGATGAATTGGGCAGCAGGCAGCGCCCCCGGCCAAGCCAGTGGGTTGCGGATTTGCCGGTCAGCAGCCCATTTGCAGGTGAAAAGAAAGCCGTCGCAAAATGGGCCGCTGCGGTCAGTGCATCGCCGGTGCACCAAGAGTCCGACCGGCTGCTAGGCAAACAGCTCGGCGCGTTTTTGCAATTCGTCAAGCCCCGGCTCGTCTGGATTGCGTGGCTTGCCTGGGTGGATGATCGAGACTTGGCAATTCTCCGCTGCCTCGACCAACTGGGCGTAGCTGCCAGCCGTGACATCAGCGATGTAGGCCTGCCGGTTGCCGTCGTAGGCAAACATCTTGCTGTTGATTTGCGTGCATTCGTTGCAGGTGGAGCAGCGTGAGGTCTCGATGTAGGCCTCATCCGGCGAGCGTTGAACTTCGGGCTCGACGGCGCTGGCAGCAACACCAACTGGCGGTGTTGCCAAAGCGGCACTTGCCGCTGGTTCAACCGGCGCGGCCACCACAACAGTGTTCTGGGCGTCTTGCGCCCAAGTCTTGCGCTCTTGCGCCAGCAAACGTTCGGCATGCGAATTGTGAATGCCGCCGAGTTCCTGCAGGCTGTTCCACATGCTGCGGCAGCGGCGCGCCTCGCGGATCAGTTTCTCATCGACGATGAGCTTTTGCAGCCGGTTGTCAGGGTCCACCATCAGCAGACACGGCACGTTGCCGGGTTGGCCTTGGCCCTCTTGCGCCACAACATCACCGGCGGGTGCCAGGGTGGCGCTCCAGTGCGCTCTTGGAACCCGGGCAAAGTGCTTCGCATAGCGCGCATCGCAGGCAACAAAATCGATCAGCG
>DAOSLL010000191.1:0-6816 GCA_035368905.1 Rhodoferax sp. | reverse complement strand
CGAACCCCGGTACCTACCGTGAAAGGGTAGTGTCCTAGGCCTCTAGACGATGGGGTCAAAACCTATAGACTTTCATCTCAATTTGGAAATTTGGTGGAGGTAAGCGGGATCGAACCGCTGACCTCTTGCATGCCATGCAAGCGCTCTCCCAGCTGAGCTATACCCCCAAAACCACAACACAGTTCTTAGGCTGCCTGCAATTTCCAAGCCTTGCATTCTAGCGTGAAAATTAAACCCGATCCAACCTTGCGATGACTTTTTCACGCACGAACAGCCCGAGCATCGCGTCCAGCGAAGGCGTATGGGCGCTGCCCGCGACCAATATACGCACCGGCATGGCCAACTGCGGCATCTTCAAACGGTGCGCTTGCAATACTTCCTTGATGGCTGCAGCGATACCGTGCTTGTCCCAAACGCAGTGCGCCAACTTGTCTGCCAGCAAACGAATGGCTGGTTTGACGGCCTCTGTGACATGCAAGGCCAGCTCAGTCTCTGGCGGTCGAACCTCGGCATAAAACACCGCGGCCCAGTCTGCCAGCACCAGCGTGGTGTCACAGCGGTCCTTGAACAGCGCACAGATGCCAACCAAGCGTTCGTCGGCTTCTATGCCTCGTTTATGTAAATGCGCTCGCACCAACGGTGCCAACACCTCGTCGGGGGTAAGCTTGATGTGCTGGGCATTGACCCAGCGCAGCTTGGCTTCGTCGAACTGAGCCGCGCTCTTGCCCAGATGATCGAGGTTGAACCATTGCAAAAACTGCTCCCGGCTAAAGATCTCATCATCACCGTGACTCCAGCCCAGCCGCGCCAGATAGTTCACCATGGCATCAGGCAGATAGCCTTCTTCGCGGTACTGCGTCACCGGCTTGGCCCCATTGCGCTTGCTCATCTTTTCGCCCAGCTCGTTGAGCACCGTGGGCAGGTGGGCATAGACCGGCGGCTCCTTGCCCAAGGCCTTGAAAATATTGATCTGGCGCGGCGTGTTGTTAACGTGGTCATCGCCTCGAATCACATGGGTGATGCCCATATCGATGTCGTCCACCACCACACAGAAGTTGTAGGTAGGCGTGCCGTCGGGTCGGGCAATCACCAGGTCGTCCAGCTCTTCGTTGCGGATCACGATCTCCCCTTTGACCTTGTCGTTCCACTCGACTGAACCGGTTTGAGGGTTTTTGAAACGCAGCACCGGTTGCACACCTTCAGGAATGGCCGGTAGCACCTTGCCCTCGGCCGGACGCCAGGTGCCGTCGTAGCGCGGCTTCTCTTTGGCAGCAGTCTGGCGGTCACGCAGCGCATCAAGCTCCACCATGCTCATGAAACATGGGTAAACATGGCCCGCTGCCACCAGTTCAGCCAGTACCGCCCGGTAGCGATCCATGCGGTGCATTTGATAGAACGGACCTTCGTCATAGTTCAGGCCGAGCCAGCTCATGCTCTCAATGATGACATCCACTGCCGCCTGGGTCGAGCGATCCAGATCGGTGTCTTCGATGCGCAAGATGAAGTCGCCACCGGTGCAGCGGGCAAACGCCCACGGGTACAGCGCCGAGCGGATGTTTCCGAGGTGGATGAAACCGGTGGGAGAAGGTGCGAAACGGGTTCGGGTACGGGTAGTTGAGGTCATATCAGAAAAGGTTTAGGCCACGAGCCAGATCGTCCTGGATGTCGTCGAGGTGTTCAAGGCCAACGGCTACACGAATCAGCCCCTGGCTGACACCAGCCAACTGGCGCTGCTGCGGTGTCAAGCGGCCGTGCGACGTGCTGGCCGGGTGCGCCAGCAGGGTTTTGGTGTCACCCAGGTTGGTGCACAGTGACAGCGTTGTCAGTGCATCAAGTACCTGGTATGCGCGCGCGCGCGCCTGATCAGCATCGGCCGCTTTGACTTCGAATGACAGCACAGCGCCACCGCAATTGGACTGCTGCGCCATCGCCAGCGCGTGCTGCGGATGGCTGCATAAGCCCGGGTAGTGCACCCGCGCCACCGCCGGATGGGCCTGCAGCCACTGCGCCAGCAGCAGCGCCCGGGCTGACTGCGCCTGCATGCGGATGTCAAGCGTCTCGAGCCCTTTCAGGACCACCCAGGCGTTGAACGGTGCCAATGTCATCCCTGCACTCTTTAGCACCGGTAAAAAAGTTTGTGTGATCAGGTCCTGGCTGGCGCACAGCGCCCCGGCCATGACACGGCCCTGGCCGTCGAGGTATTTGGTGCCTGAATGCATGACGATATCGGCACCCAGCGCCATCGGGCGCTGCAAGGCCGGCGTGGCAAAACAGTTATCGACGGCCAGCAAGGCTTTGGCATTGTGGGCGATGTCGGCCAGCGCCTTAATGTCGCACACCTCGGTAAGCGGGTTGGTCGGGGTTTCGGCAAACAGCAGTTTGGTGTTGGGCCTTACGGCGGCACGCCAGGCCTGCACCTCGGTCTGAGGCACAAAGCTTGATTCAACACCAAACTTGGCCAAATCGGTGCCGATCAGCTTGATGGTTGAACCGAACATCGAGTGCGAACAAATCACATGATCGCCACTTTTCAGCAAGCCCATGCACATCATCAGAATGGCGGACATGCCCGATGCCGTGGAAATGGCCGCCGGTGCGCCTTCGAGTGCAGCCAGTCGCTGCTCAAAACTGGCCACCGTCGGGTTACCGTAGCGGCCGTAGGTAAAGCCATCTTCGTCGCCGGCAAAGCGCCGGGCGCTGACTTCAGCGCTGGGTTGCACATAACCGCTGGTCAGAAAAAGCGCCTCTGAATTCTCGCCATACTGGCTGGGCGGCACGGCGGCGCGCACCGCCAGCGTGTCGCGGTGCAGGTTGTCAGGTAATTTCTTTGCTGTCATATGAATTGTGCTTTTGGCTTCAGTCTTCGAAATTTGGCAAGGCCAGCCGGGAGTTGTCATCCTGACGATCATCACAGCCGACCCGGCTCGCGTTCAGGCGTTCGATGTCTGCCAGCGTGATGTCGCCGGTAACATAAACCCCGTCAAAACATGATGCATCAAAGTCCTTGATGGCCAGGTTCAGCGAGCCGATCGCTCTCTTCATGCCATCCACATCCTGATAAATCAGCGCATCGCAGCCAATGATCGCCCGAATCTCATCAACCGTGCGGTTGTGCGCCACCAGTTCCTGCGATGTTGGCATGTCAATGCCGTACACATTGGGGAAACGCACCGGTGGCGCGGCGCTGGCCATGTAAACCTTGCGCGCACCGGCATCGCGTGCCATCTGCACGATCTCGCGGCTGGTGGTACCGCGCACAATCGAGTCATCGACCAGCAAAACATTGCGGCCCTTGAACTCGCTGGCGATCACGTTGAGCTTCTGGCGCACCGATTTTTTGCGCACCGATTGACCCGGCATGATGAAGGTGCGCCCGACATAGCGGTTTTTCACAAAACCTTCGCGGTACGGCAAGCCCAGCAACTGCGCCAGTTGCGCCGCACTGGGGCGACTGGACTCGGGGATCGGGATGACCACATCAATTTCGTTGGGCGGCACGGTGGAAATCACCCGTTTTGCCAAGGACTCACCCAGGTTAAGGCGAGCCTGATAGACCGAAATGCCATCCATCACCGAGTCCGGCCTGGCCAGATAAACAAACTCGAAAATACACGGGTTGAGCGACGCTGTTTCGGCACATTGCTGGGCGTGCAGCGTGCCCTGCAAGTCGATGAAAACTGCCTCGCCTGGCGCAATATTGCGCTCAAACTGGTTCGATGTGCCCTGCAGCGCGACCGACTCGCTGGCCATCATCCAGGTGCCGTCACTGCGCCCGAGGCACAGCGGCCGAATGCCAAACGGGTCTCGAAACGCCAGCACCCCATGCCCGGCAATCAAGGCAATCACCGCATAGGAGCCGCGAATCCGTTGGTGCACCTTGCGCACTGCCGCAAAGACAACGCCCGGGGTCAGCGGCATGCCACGGGTGGTGACCTCAATTTCATGGGCCAGCACGTTGAGCAGCACCTCGGAGTCGCTCTCGGTGTTGATGTGACGGTGATCGGCATTGAACAACTCGGCTTTGAGCGCCTGCGCATTGGTCAGGTTGCCGTTGTGCACCAGCACAATGCCAAACGGCGCGTTCACATAAAACGGCTGTGCTTCTTCTTCACTGAAGGCGTTGCCTGCCGTCGGGTAACGCACCTGCCCGAGCCCGCAGTTGCCAGGCAGCGAACGCATGTTGCGGGTGCGAAACACGTCGCGCACCATGCCGCGTGCCTTGTGCATGAAAAACTTGCGATCCTGTTGCGTGACAATGCCCGCAGCGTCCTGTCCGCGGTGCTGCAAAAGCAACAAGGCATCGTAGATCAATTGATTGACCGGCGCTTGACTGACAATCCCTACGATTCCACACATAAATTTCCCATCCGTTCAACAACACATTCAAACTGGCAAAAAACGGCCGACTTCTGGTGGCATTGCTGGCTTGACGGTTTTCAGCAACACCAGGCAAGCCCCGGCACCAACCGATTGCTGCCAGACAGCACTGTCCTTCATTGCCGTCATGCTGACCAGCACGGTGGCCAGCAACAGCAGCAGCATGCCGCGCAGCAGGCCAAAAACGGCACCCAGCACCCGGTCAACCGGCCGCAAACCCACCGTGCTGATCAACTTTCTTGCCAGCGCAGCCACCAGACCGCCGAGCAAGACACTGGCAACAAACACCAGCACAAAACCAGCTGCGTAGCGCACCATCTCGCTGGCATTGCGCATCGGCAGGTGCTGTGCAACATCTTGTGCCAGCCACTGCGCAAGCAGCAACGCAGCCACCCAGTTCACCAGCGACAGCAGCTCGTAGACCAAGCCGCGCCAAGTGCCCAACAGCATCGACAGCAGCAACACCGCGACAAAAACCAGGTCCAGCGCGGCCATCAGCAAAGTGCGGGGCGGGTGCTCATGCCACGCCTAAACCACTCGTGTTCGGGAACCCTGGTGCAGACATTGCAAACGCAAGACTTGGCGAGATAACGACGACATGGATGGTTTAAAAATGGCACTAAAGCGCCAACAGCGCCGCCGGCAGATCGAGTTTTCTGATTTTTTCGGCCACCTTGTCAGCTTCTGCCCTGCTGGCAAACGGACCCACCCGCACCCGAATGCGCTTGCCATCCTTGGTTTCAGCCACCTGCGTGTAAGTCTTCAGGCCCGCATGTTCCACCTTCAGGCGCACCTCATGCGCACGGGAGTTCTCGGCAAACGCACCCACCTGCACGATAAAGCGCTCAGCCCCGGCAACCGGCGGCGCGGCATCCGCGCCAGGCTCGCTGTCTTTGACCGCAGCCGCTTTGGTCTCAGGGGATTTGCCGTCCAGCAGGGCCTGCGCGCGATCAGCATCCTTGGGCTTTGAAGCGGCCACAGCAGCGGCTGACGGGACTGGCTTAGGTACCACTTTTGCTACTTGTTTAGAAGCGCTCTGCGCTACTGCCACGGGCGTTTGAGGGGGTTTTTTAACTGAACTGCCGGGCGCCTTGGGGGCCTCGGCAGTTTCCGTGATGATCCCGACTTCTGACGCTGAAGCGGTCTTGGCCGGGGTCTTTGGGGTCGATGCCTTTTCGGTCGCTGCCTTTGCGGTCGGCACCTTTTCGGCTGGTGCCTTTTCTGTTGGTGCCTTTTCGGTTGGTGCCTTTTCGGTTGGTGCCTTTTCGGGCACTGCCACCGGCGCAACGCTAACCACATCCGTGGGCACCGGCTTGGGCAGCGACGGTGCCATCACCAAGGCTGGCACCTTGTTTTTGTCGGGAATGTCAATCGACGTGTTGACCGCCACCGGTCGCGGCTGGCTGTCAAGCAGCAGCGGCAAAACGACGACAGCGGCCAGCACCAGCACGGTGGCACCGACCAGGCGGTATTTGGCACGCTGCCGAATCACCTCGATGCTCTGCGGCTGCGTGGCCGCGCTGGTGGTTTCATCATTACCCTTGCGAAACTTGAAAAAAGCCATGCTGGTGAGTGGTAGTGAATCAGGTGGTAGGAAGGTGCTTGGCAGCAAGGCGGGGCACACCGTCCTTGAGCACGCCGCCAACAGTCAGGAATGACCCGAAAACGACGATTCTATCAGCGGGGTCAGCAGCCGCCAGTGCCGCCTGCAAGGCAGATTCGGGGTCTGTGTGGGTGCTGGCGCTGACGTCCTTCCGGCTGTTTTGCCCCTGCCATTGCTGCTTCAAATGAACCGCCTGCGCTGCTCTGGGGCTTGGCAAATCGGTGAAATACCAGCGGTCAATCAGTGGCTTGATGCGTGGCAGCATGGCAGCCAGGTCCTTGTCGGCCATGACCCCAAAGACCGCGTGGGTGGTCGGGAAAAAGCCCATCGCATCCAGATTGGCGGTGAGCGCGGCCACCGCGTGCGGATTGTGTGCAACATCAAGCACCAGTGTCGGCTGACCCGGCACGATCTGAAAGCGCCCCGGCAAGTCCACCGAAGACAGCCCAACGCGCACTGCCTGCGCCGTGACGGGCAGCAGGTCGCGCAGCGCCGACAGCGCCGCCAGCACGCCTGACGCGTTGACCAACTGATTGGCACCGCGCAGTGCCGGGTAAGCCAGCCCGCTGTAGCGCCTGCCGCGCCCAGCCCAGCCCCACTGCTGCTTGTCGCCCGACACATTGAAATCGACCCCGACCCGCCACAGGTCAGCGCCCACTTCCAGCGCCCGGTCCAGCACACTTTGGGGAGGCACCGGGTCACTGACCACTACCGGCTTGCCGGTGCGCATGATGCCGGCTTTTTCGTAGCCGATGGCTTCGCGGTCATTGCCCAGCAGCGCCATGTGGTCCAGATCGACACTGGTGATGATGGCGCAGTCGGGTTCGATGATGTTG
>DAOSLL010000190.1:0-6857 GCA_035368905.1 Rhodoferax sp. | reverse complement strand
CCTGGTGTACTTTCTATACCGACTTGACCACCCATCAGCTCGACCAGCCGTGTGCAGATGGCCAGCCCCAGGCCGGTGCCACCGTACTTGCGCGTGGTGGAACTGTCGGCCTGGGTAAATGACTGAAACAGCTTGGCCTGGGTCTGTTGCGAAATGCCAATACCGGTGTCGGTGATCTCAAACCGGACCATGGCCGTGCTGCCGGTGTTCACCAGCAGCGCATTGACCTCGACCCCACCCGACTCGGTGAATTTGATGCCATTGCCAATCATGTTGAGAAGAACCTGACGCAACCGGGTTGGGTCACCCATCAGGCGTGCTGGCAGTGCCGGGTCAACAAAACTGGTCAGCGTCAGCTTTTTTTCGTGCGCGCGGGAGGTCAGCAATTCCAGCGTGCCCTCAACCACATGCGAGCAGGAAAACTCGGTGATGTCAATTTCGAGCTTGCCCGCCTCGATCTTGGAAAAATCCAGGATGTCGTTGATGATAACCAGCAAGGCCTGGGCCGAGTCGCGCACGATACCAGTGAAATCGCGCTGCTCCGGGTCAAGCTCGGTGTCGAGCAACAAGTCGGTCATGCCGATGATGCCATTCATCGGGGTGCGAATTTCGTGGCTCATGGTGGACAAAAACTCCGACTTGAGACGCGAGTTCTCCAACGCCTGGTCACGCGCCTCGCGCAGCGCCAGCTCGGCTTGCTTGCGCAGATCAATGTCTGACAGCAGCCCGATGTAATGGCTGACCTTGCCACTGTCTGCATGCACCGGCGACAGGTGCAGTTCACCGACATAGCGGCTGCCGTCCTTGCGCTGGTAGTTCATCTCCAGCGTCAGGCTGGAACCTTGCAGCATGGCCTGGCTGATCAGGCCAAGCTTGCCCGGATCAGTGGTCGGTGATTGCATGAACCCGGCCCGGGCACCCACAGCCTCGTCGGCACCATAGCCCGTGATGCGGCTAAAGCCGGCATTGACATACTGGATAACCGGACCCAAGGCGTGCGGCGTGGCATCCATGATGTGAATGCCCTGATCGGTTTCCTGAATCGCCGACTCAATCAGCTTGAGGCGCGTGCGGGTTCTGATCTCTTCGGAAATATCACGCTTGATGGCAATGAAATGGGCAATCTCCCGGTTCTCAAAAATTGGCGTAATGGTCATCTGTTCCGGGTAGATTTCGCCGTTCTTGCGCTGGTTGTTCAACTCGCCTTCCCACGCCTTGCCGCTGAGCAGGCAATCCCACATGTTCTTGTAGAACCCGGCTTCGTGCTGGCCGGACTTCAGTATGCCGGGGGAATGGCCCAGCACTTCGTTGGCATCAAATCCGGTGGTCCGGCAAAACGCCGGATTGACATACTCGATCAATCCGTTGCGGCTGGTGATCACGATCATGTTGACGGCAGCGTCCAGCGCCGCCTGTTGCAGTCGGATGCGGGCTTCGCGCTCCAGGCGCTCGCTGATATCGTGAAACGACAGCAGCGACCCGACCACCCGACCGGCCTGCAACAGCGGTTTGGACCGGTATGACACCGGCACAAACTGCCCATCGCGGCTGACAAAGTGGTCTTCGCCATCAAGCGTTTCGCCTTTTTCTACGACAGCGATCAGTGGGCAGGTGTCGGGCGAAAAAGGCGTGCCGTCGGGCCGTGTGTGGTGGATCGCCTGGTGCGCTTGCTGCCCGATCAGTTCCCTGGCGCTCCAGCCCAGAATGCGTTCTCCGGCTGCATTGACATAGGTGATCAAGCCCTTCATGTCAGTGGAATAGACCCCATCTGCCAGGGTGTCGAGAATGTTGGCGCTTTGCTCGCGCTGCAACTCAATGTCATCGCGGGCCTGGCGGGTCTCCCGTAGCGCGCCTGTCAGGCGGCGCATGAACAAAACGGCGAGCACGCCACCCAGCACTACCACCATCAGGAGCAGTCCGGTCTCAATCTGTTTGAGTCGGCTCGTGCGCCTTTGCAACTCAGCTTCAAGCGCGCGCAAACGTTGATCACCTTCCAGAAACAGCCGGTTGGCGTTTTCGTTGAGACGTTCAAACTGCGGCGGTATTTGCTTGAGTTCAATCACCACCTCTTCTTCAGCGCTCAAGAATGCCTTTTTATCTTCAATCTCAAGACTTTTCCAGCGCCGCTCCAAAAGCTGTCCCAGCATTGCGGCGCGCGCACGAATTTGACCGAGCTGTGGCTCAATCTCGATCAGTTCCATCACCACATTCTGGTTCGCCGCGTCTGGCCGGTAGCTGGCTTCGCGGGTGACCTCCTCGGTGCCGTCGATGTTGAGCTGCAGTTGTCGGCGGCTGATGCCGCCGTTTTGAAGCACTTGCAAGTCATGTTCAAGCTTGACCAGGCGACCATCGATTTCGGCGTTGATACGGGCCAAACCGGCCGAATTTTGCGTGACGGCCATGTGGTAGATGTCTTTTTCGATCTCCTGGATGCCGCGGACAATTTCCTCACCGACAAACAGCCGGGCTCGCTCGTTGTCGCCGCGTTGCTTGATCTCGTTCTCAAGGTCGCTGAAATAGCTGCGTAACCCAAACACCAGTACCAGACAAACCAGCGATACGCCAACCAGCCAGCGCAGCGACGAATCGACGGATGCCGCTGCCGCATGGCCGCTTTGCGCTGCATCGCTGGTGGTTTTCATTGCCAGGGCGCCTGGAGGCCGGTTGGGCTCAACGCGTTACGACGGCTTTGTTGTCCAGAAACCCGTGTTTGCGATAAATCGCCTGGCCTTCTTCGCTGGCGACAAATTTCATGAAGCTGCGTGCCATTTCGGCATTTTTGGTGCTTTTGAGCATGATCAGCAACAGTGCTTGCGGCTTGGCAATCTTGGGGTCCATGTCGATCACGTCGAGTTTGGCAATGTTGTCGGCAAACAGCCCGGTGGCGCGCCAGGTCATGGTCAGATCAGCCTCGCCCTTTTTCATGGAGTTCATCAGGCTGCGCGAATCGGGTGACAAAAAGGCACTGGCCTTGACCACCTTCGGGTAGATGCCCAGGCGGTCCAGCACGGTTTTGGATTCCTGACCCACGCTGCCCGACTCGGCGTTGCCCAAAATCACCGTCAGATCCTTGCGCAGCATCTCAAACGGGTCAGCCTTGACCTTTTTCGGGTTGCCTTTTTGCACCACCAGCGCCATCTGGTTGTAACCGACATTGACAAAATCACCAAACAGGCCTTCCTTCAGGTGTTTGTCACGGTAAGACGGCTCGCCCGGCAAATACCAGTCACCTATGCCGCTTTTTTTGGCTGACTGGTACAAATCTTCTGATCCACCCTGAGAGATCAAAATCTTGAGCCCTTCGCGCTTTTCAAACAAACGGGCAATTTCCGTCATCGGTTTGACCATGGTGATGCCACAGTACAGCAGCATTTCGGGTTCGGCCTTTTGCGCCTGAACGGGGGCAGTCAACAGCAGCAGGGATGCGGCAATGGCACCCAACAATTTTTTAAACATCAGTACCACCTGTAAATGAACATGACCGAATGTTAGACCAATCCAAACCAGCCCAACAGGCCACCTCCGGCCAGCAGCCACAGCAAATGCAGCCGGGTGCGCCAGACCAACAGGGTGCTCACGACCACCAGCAGCCACAATGGCCAATGCCCGGCCGACGTGCCCAGGTTCACCGCCAGTATCCAACTGGTGGCGATCAACAGCGCCACCACCACCGGCGCCATGCCTTGTTTGAAAGCCCTGACGGCCCGCAGCTCCCGGTTTTGATGCGCCCAGCGCGAGGCGGCCAAGGTCAGCGTCGTGCTGGGCAACAAGATACCCAGCATGGCCAGCACCATGCCCAGGGCAGCGCTGGCCCAGGCCACGAACCCACCCGCGATGCCGCCGCCGGCATTCAAACCCACCTGCCAGCCCAGCAAAGCGACAAACAGCACATTTGGACCAGGTGCCGCCTGAGCCAGCGCGACACAGGTGTTGAACTGGCTGTCGTACAACCAGTGGTTCTGATCGACCAGGGTTCGATGCATGTCTGGCGCGGTGGCGATGACACCACCAATCGCCAGCAGCGACAGTGACATGAAATGCCCCAGCAGCGCCAGCCAGTCCGATGCGTCCAGCGTGATGCTCATCAACAGTCGCCTTTGGCGGTGTCCCGGCCCAACTGCCGGTAAGCCCAAAGCGAAGCGGTGCCACCGAGCCCCGGCAGCACCCAGGCCAGAGGCACCCGAAGCCATCCAATTGATATAAAAGTAATAGCTACCAGCGCCCAGCAGACAAGCGCTCCAAGCACATTTCCCTTTAAAGAAGGGACAAGTTTCAGGCCCGTGGCGGCAATCAGACCGGCCGCCACGGCGCTCATGCCTCGCAGCGTGCCCTGCACCTGTGGCAGGTCAGCAACGCTGGCAAACAAGATCGCCAACAGCAACAGGATGACCACCGGAAAAGCCAGCATGCCGGCCATGGCCGCCAGAGCGCCGCGAACGCCAAAGTAACGGTCACCAATCATCAGGGACAAATTGACCACATTGGGTCCGGGCAATACCTGGGCGACCGCCCAATCCTCAAGGAACTGTTCACGGGTGAGCCAGCGCTTTTTGTCCACCATCTCGCTTTGCGCCACCGCCAGCACACCACCAAAGCCTTGCAGCGCCAGCCAGGTAAAGGCCCAGAACAAATCCGCCAGCGACCTGGGGCCTGGCGGCGCGATGTCGGCAGGGGGTGGCTTGACAACGGACATGGCGCGATGCGCGCGGCGCGCGTGATTCAGACTGGCTTGCCCGTCGCCGGGTCACTTTGGTGGCTGGCAAGCTGCTGCACCAGCCAGTTGATCACAGCCGGATTCAGACAAAGCTGCAGATGGCCCAGGCCGCTGAACTCGGTGACGCTGGCATCGCTGAGCACCTGCTCGTGCTGGGGATACACGACGTTGTCCTGCCGCGACAGGGCGATCTGCATCAGGTGCCGGGTAGCGGGCTTTTCGCTGTCCTGCAAGGCTTGCAGCCAGGCGCTGCGCCAGAGCATTTGCTCGCCGTTGGCGGTGATCAGGGCTTTGACAATGTGGGTGCCCTGATGCGGGCTGCCCAAGGTGATGATCTTTGCCACCCGGCCGCTACCATGTGCGCGCAGCCAGGCGCGAATCGCCAGCCCGCCCATGCTATGGCCAACCAGCGCCAACTGCCTGGCACCAGTGCACGCCAGCAGCTTGTCTGCCGCCAACTCTATGGGTTCGGCGTAGTCGTCAATCGAGGTGAACAGCGGCTCCAGATCAATCGCCAGCACCGGGTGGCCAGCCCGGCGCAGGGCAGCCGCCACATCGTCCCAAACCCGGTGGTTGCAGATGAACCCGTGCACCAGCAGCACTGGCATTGGCGCAGCACCGATTGGGTTGGGTGCGCCCGGCAGTGGCAGCAAAACCTCGCTCGCTCGTCGGGGCCAGGGTTGGCGCAGCATGAAAATGGCAATTGCGGCAAAGTACTCACCCCAGAATGCGCGCCACCAGTCAGACAACGGCCCGCCGTCGCGCGCGCGTAGCACCAGGGCAATCATTGTCAAAAATTGCAGCAGCAAGGGCAGGCCCAGAGCGCCCAGCGGTACCAGCAGCCAGGCCAGCGCACTACCATCCTGGTGTGTCAGCGGCGCTGCCAGCCAGGCACCGAGCAAACCACCCAGGAGCATTTGAAACAGGTACAAACCGCGAAGCAATTGGGCAAGCATGGCCAAACCATCAGGAAAATTGCAGAACCCCGATTGTCGGTCAAGCCCCGCTGCCCTGGCCAGCGCTGCGCTGATCCGGTCGCGGCATTTTTGATCTACCCGGGCTGGTCGGACGTGCGAGACTGCGCGGTTTCAAAGGACAACACATGCCACAACTTCTGAGCGTTCAGACCGGCACCGTGCGGCCTGTTGTGATGCAGGGTCGCAAGGTGCTGACCGCCATCCGCAAGCAGGCTGTGGTCGGCCCGGTACCGGTTTGGCCGCTGGGCTTGCAAGGCGATGAGCAGGCCGACCCGGCGGTGCACGGTGGCCTGGACAAGGCGGTTTATGCCTACCCGTCAGAGCACTACCCGCGGTGGCAGGCGGCGCGCCTGCAAGCCGGGCTGGCTGACATCGACAACGGCCTGCCGTGGGGCAGCATGGGCGAAAACCTCAGCCTGCAAGGCCTGCTGGAGGCCGACGTGTGGGTTGGTGATGTGCTGCGTTTTGCCAATTGCAGCCTGCGCGTGACCCGGCCGCGCGAACCCTGTTACAAGTTCAATGCGGCGATGGGCTTGCCGACGGCGGCAAAAACCATGGCGCTGTCGGGCTGCTGCGGCTTTTACCTGGCGGTGGAGCAGGTCGGCAGCCTGCAAGCCGGTGAGTCGTTTGAATTGGTCCGTGGCCAGCGCGGCCTGAGCATTGCTGAGGCATTCAAGGCCAAGATGTTCAAGCATCTGCGCTAGGCTGCATGGCGGCCATGACGCAGCCTGTTGATGCAATCAGGTAGCGATGGGAAGGGGTTTGCATGAAATGGCCCGGCCGCAAGCGAGGCTCGGCTGTCATGGCGCAGGGCGTTGGGCAATCCGCTTAGCTCAATGCTGGGCATACCGGCACGGGCAAGAAGTTCCTTCAACCGGCACATCTGGCTGGCACGAACCGGCTATGGCTACCGAAGTTCTGTGGACCAAACCCAGTGCGTGGTCAACCTGGCCGTTGATGCGCCTCCAGCCCTGCCCCAGAGCTGGTCAGGTTGCATCATCTGCGGCGGTACAAAACAGACTGACAGGGACGACAACACCCCATGCTCGACGACATCAAGAAGACCCTCTGGGCCACCGCCGACAAGCTGCGCGCCAATATGGACGCTGCTGAATACAAGCACCTGGTGCTGGGCCTGATCTTCGTCAAATACATCAGCGACACCT